>JAOPWW010000141.1 GCA_025965495.1 Frankiales bacterium | reverse complement strand
AGGGCGACCAGGCCGAGCGCGAGATCAAGCTGGGCCGGGGAGGGCTGCGCGACATCGAGTTCGCGGTGCAGCTGCTGCAGCTGGTGCACGGCCGCACCGACGACACCGTGCGCAGCGGCACCACGCTCACCGCCCTGGAGCAGCTCGCCGCCGGCGGCTACGTCGGCCGGGAGGACGCCCGCCACCTCGGCGAGGCCTACCGCTGGCTGCGCACCGTCGAGCACCGGCTGCAGCTGCAGCGCCTGCGCCGCACCCACCTGCTCCCGCCCAAGGACGACGACGTCGCACTGCGCCGCCTCGCCCGGGCCTGCGGCTACCGGGGGGACGTGCTGCCGCTGTTCGCGCGGGAGCGCGCCGGCTACGTGCGCGAGGTGCGCCGGCTGCACGAGAAGCTCTTCTACCGGCCGCTGCTGAGCGCCGTCGCGCGGCTGCCGACCGACGACGCGCGCCTCACCCCGGGTGCGGCCCGGGCCCGGCTCGAGGCGCTCGGCTTCGCCCAGCCGGCCGTCGCGCTGCGCCACCTCGAGGCCCTGACCGAGGGGGTCTCGCGCCGCGCCGCGATCCAGCAGACCCTGCTGCCGGTCATGCTCGGCTGGTTCGCCGACGCCGCCGACCCCGACGCCGGCCTGCTGTCGTTCCGGCAGGTCTCCGACGCCCTCGGCTCGACCCCCTGGTACCTGCGGCTGCTGCGCGACGAGGGCGAGGCGGCTGAGCGGCTGGCCCGGCTGCTCGCCGGCTCCCGGTACGTCGCGGACCTGCTGGTGCGGGCGCCCGAGGCGGTCAAGCTGTTCGGGTCGGGCGACGAGCTGGTGCCCCGCAGCCGCGAGGCGCTCGAGGGGGCGTTCGTCGGGACCGTCCGCCGGCGCGACGACTGGGAGGGGGCCGTCGCCGCCGCCCGCGGCCTGCGCCGCCAGGAGCTGCTGCGGGTCGCCTGCGCGGACCTGCTCGGCCTCGTGGCGCCCCCTGCCGTCGGGCGGGCCCTGTCCGACGTCGCCGCGGCCACGGTCAGCGCGGCGCTCGCGACCGCCCTGCGCAAGGTCGAGGCCGAGCGGCGGGGTCCGCTGCCGCTGCGGATCGCCGTCGTCGCGATGGGCCGGCTCGGCGGCGGCGAGCAGAGCTACGGCAGCGACGCGGACGTGCTGTTCGTCCACGAGGCGCTGCCCGGCGCGACCGAGGCGCAGGCCGCCGGCACGGCGTCGGAGGTGGCGCACGAGCTGCGCCGGCTGCTCGCCCTGCCGGCCCCCGACCCGCCGCTCGTGGTCGACGCCGACCTGCGGCCCGAGGGCAAGCAGGGGCCGCTGAGCCGGAGCCTGTCGTCCTACGCGGGCTACTACGCCCGCTGGTCGCAGGTCTGGGAGGCGCAGGCGCTGCTGCGGGCCGCCCCGCTCGCCGGCGACCCCGACCTCGCCGCCGACCTGCTCGCCCTCGTTGACCCCGTGCGCTACCCCGAGGGCGGGCTGACCGCCGAGCAGGTGCTCGAGGTGCAGCGGGTCAAGGCGCGGGTCGAGAAGGAGCGGATGCCGCGGGGCGCCGACCCCAAGCTGGTGCCCAAGCTCGGCCCCGGCGGCATCGCCGACGTCGAGTGGACGGTGCAGCTGCTGCAGCTGCGGCACGCGCACGAGGTTCCCGCCCTGCGCACGACCGGGACCCTCGCCGCCCTGTCCGCCGCGACCGCCGCCGGCCTGCTCGACGCCGAGGACGCGGCGGTGCTCGAGCACGCCTGGTCGCTCGCGTCCCGGGTGCGGGACGTGCAGGTCCTGGTGCGGGGCAAGCCCGCGACGTCGCTCCCCACGAGCGGCCGGGAGCTTGCGGGGACTGCCCGGGCGCTCGGGTACCCCGCCGGCGCGCACGGGGACCTGCTCGAGGACTACCGTCGCGCGACGCGCAGGGCCCGGACCGTCGTGGAGAGGACGTTCTACTCATGAGCACCGTGCGGACGGTCGTCGCGGCCGACACCCGCTTCCTGCTGCGCGAGGAGGGCGGCGGCTCCACGGCCGGCGTCCCCGTGCTGCTGCTGCACGGCGTGCCGGAGACCTCCACGATGTGGCGCGCGGTCGCTCCCGCGCTGGGTCGCGAGCGGCGCGTGCTGGCCCCCGACCTGCCCGGCCTCGGCGGCTCGGCCTACGCCGGCCCCTACGACGTCCCCTCCCTCGTGCGCCAGCTGGCCGCGCTCGTCGAGGCCGAGGTCGACGGGCCGGTCGACGTCGTCGGCCACGACTGGGGCGGCTCGCTCGCGCTCGGCCTCGCCGGCGCCCGCCCCGACCTGGTGCGCCGGCTGTGCGTCGTCAACGCCCCGTACCGGAGCGTCCCGCTGCTGCGCGCGGCCCACATCCCGTTCTTCGCCCTGCCGCTCCTGCCCGAGATCGCCTTCCGGGCGGCCGGCCGGCGGGCCGTCGACGCGATGCTGGCGCTCGGCTGGCGGGCCTCCGGGAGCCTCGAGCCAGAGGTCCGGGCCGAGTACCGGGCGGCCTACAGCGACCCCGCCCGGGTGCAGGCGATGCTCGGCTACTACCGCGCGGCGGCCCGGCCGCGGGCCAGGGCGGTGGTGACCCGGACCCGGCAGGCCGCCCCCCAGAGCCTGGTGCGGGCCGAGGCGATGCTCGTGCTCTGGGGCGCCGACGACCCCGTGCTCCCGATCCGCACGGGCGAGACCGTCGTGCGAGACCTCGGCTCCGATGCCGTCATGGTGACCGTCCCCGGCGCCGGGCACTTCGTCGTCGAGGAGTCGCCCGACGTCGTGCTGGAGGTCCTGGGCGACTTCCTGGCGCCCGTGCTCCGGCCGCCCTACGCGCCGGTCGTGCCCGCCTGACCCAGGTCCGCGGCGACCGCGGCCCAGTCCGTGCCGACCGCGAGGTGGTCGGGCTCGCAGTGCGTCGCGAGGCTGGTCACCGGGGCGATCCAGGTGGCGCTCCGGGTCAGCGCCGCGAGGTTCGCGAGGCCGCGCAGCACCGGCCGGGTCACGACCCGGCCCGCGCTCGCCCGGGACGGCCTCAGGTACAGGTCGCCGTACAGGTGCCGCCAGGCGTAGCTCGGGACGCCCTGCACCGTGGTGACGCACGTGTTGTCCCAGGGCCCGCCGGTGGCGCTGCAGAGCGCGAGCAGGTCGGCGTCGCGGCGCAGGGCGCGTTCCCGCAGGCCGAAGGTCGAGGTGCTGTCCCAGGCGCGGCGCCACGGCGTGCCGCCCACGTCGAACCGCTCCTCGGGCAGCCGGCGTCCGGGCTGGCTCGCGTGGTCCTCGTGCCAGGCGGTGTTGTC
>JAOPWW010000131.1 GCA_025965495.1 Frankiales bacterium | reverse complement strand
CGGGCTGGGCCTGCTGCGCGAGCGGGCCCGCCTGGCGGGCGGCAGGCTCGACGTCCGCAGCGCCCCCGGCGAGGGCACCGTACTCACCCTGCGCCTGCCCCGCCCGACCTCGCCGCTGCCCTCGGCGGTCGTCCCGCAGCAGCCCGCCGTCGTCCCGTCCCTCGCGGGTGCGGTCAGCGGGGGCGCAGGGCGGTGATCCCGGCGGGCGGCAGGCCCGCCGTCGCGCACAGCAGGTCGCACCAGGCGTGCAGGTGGGCGACCAGGTCGGGCCGGCCGTCCTCGTCCTCGACCGCCGTCCAGGAGGCCCGGACCTCCACCTCGCTGGCGTCCTCGGGCTCGGCGATCTGGCCGAAGCGGGTGGAGACGGTCCGGGTCACGGTCCCGCCCGCCGCGAGGTGCGCCGCCCCGTGCTGCTCGAGCGCCTCGGTCAGCCACGACCAGCCGACCCGGCCCAGCGCCGGGTCGGTCGCCATCTCGGTCTCGACCTCCGACGACACGAACGCGACGACGCGGGTGCTGCCCTGCCAGCCGTCCTGGCCGGCCGGGTCGTGCAGGACGACGAAGCGGCCGCTCGCGACCGGCTCCCCGTCGACCTCGACGTCGGCAGCGACCGCGACGGCGTGGGGTGCCATCCGGGTGGGGGCCGGCACGGTCCGCAGCTCCAGCCCGGGTCGGAACGGGCGCCCGAGCTCCACCGTCAGGTCACCCAGCGCGGCGGCGAACCCCGCGGGGGCGTGCGGCTCGAGCGGCAGCGTCACAGCGGGAGGGTAGGCGGCCGGGGCCGCGTCGGAGCGCTCCTAGGCTCGCGGCGTGTCGGTCCTGCTGTCCCTGCTGTCCAGCGCGCTCTGGGGACTGTCGGACTTCCTCGGCGGCAACGCCAGCCGGCGCGTCCCGGCCCTGTCGGTCGTCGGCGTCTCCCAGCTGGCCACGCTCCTGGTCCTGGTGCCGGTCGCGGTGCTCACGGGCGGGCTGTCGGCCGACCGCGCTTACCTGCTCCCGGCCGTGCTGGCAGGGGCGACCGGGCTCGTCGCCCTGACCGCCTTCTACCGGGCGCTCGCGACGGGGACCATGGGCCTGGTGGCTCCGGTGGCCGCCCTCGGCGCGGTCGTGCCGGTCGTGTCCGGCCTCGTCCAGGGCGAGGCGCCGTCCGCGCTGCAGCTGGTCGGCGTGGGCGTCGCCGTCGTCGGGGTGGTGCTGGCCAGCGGGCCGGAGCTGCGGGGAGGCGCCGGCGGGGTCCGGCCGCTTCTGCTCGCGCTGGGCGCGGCCGCCGGCTTCGGGGCGGTCCTGGCCCTGGTCGCCGAGGGGGCGCAGACCAGCGTCGTGATGACGCTGCTGACCATGCGGCTGACGTCGGTGACGGCGCTGGGCGTGCTTCTACTGGCCACGGTGCGGCGGGGCGGCGCGGACACCGGCGTCCACCGGGCGGACCTGCCCGTGCTGGCCTGCGTGGGGGCGGCCGACGTCGGGGCCAACGGCGCCTTTGCGGTCGCGTCCTCGTCGGCCGGGGGGCTGGTCAGCGTGACCGGGGTGCTCGCCTCGCTGTACCCCGTGGTGACCGTCCTGCTGGCCCGTCAGCTGCTGGGGGAGCGGATGCGGCGGGTGCAGGGCGTGGGGGCGGCGCTCACCCTCGCCGGGGTGGGGCTGCTCAGCGCCGGGTGAGCGCCTCGGTCAGGACGACGGCGACGCTCCGCCGGCGGGAGCGGCCTGCAGGGTCAGGCGGCCAGACGGGTCCGGGTGAGCAGGGTCAGGCGGCGAGGGCGAGCTCGACGACGTCCTCGTGCAGGCCGAGGACGAGCGCGGAGCCGCAGTCGACGCAGGCGAGGTCGAGGCACTCCTCACCGTGGCCGTCCTGGCAGGGCGGGACCTCGAAGAGGGTGACGTCGGCGCAGTCGGTGCAGTAGCGGTGGGTCATGGAGGAAGGGTCACACCGGGGTCCGACAGTTCCGGTCAGGCGCGCCGTGCGCGTGGGACGGATGTGACGGGAGTGACTCGAGCGGGCTCGACGCCGCGACGTTCTGGCAGGCTCGACCGGTGAGCACCCCCGCAGACCAGCCCAGCGCCGACCCGACCCGGCCGGCCCACGACAGCGCGTTCCTGCGGGCCTGCCGGCGCGAGCCGGTCCCGCACACGCCGGTCTGGTTCATGCGGCAGGCCGGACGCGCCCTGCCGGAGTACCGCAAGCTCCGCGAGGGCACCGCGATGCTCGACTCCTGCATGCGCCCCGAGATGGTCGTGGAGATCACCCTCCAGCCGGTCCGGCGGTTCGGCGTGGACGCCGCGATCTTCTTCTCCGACATCGTCGTGCCGCTCAAGGCCGTCGGCGTCGACCTCGACATCGTCCCCGGCGTCGGGCCGGTCGTCGCGCAGCCGTTCCGGACCCTCGCCGACCTCGACCGGCTGCCCGTGCTGACGCCCGACGACGTCCCGTACGTGACGGAGTCGGTCCGGGGCCTCGTCGGCGAGCTCGGCGCGACCCCCCTCATCGGCTTCGCCGGCGCCCCCTTCACCCTGGCCAGCTACCTCGTCGAGGGCGGTCCGAGCAAGGACCAGCGCAGGACCAAGGCCCTCATGTACGGCGAGCCCGAGCTGTGGCGCGGTCTCATGGAGCGCCTGGCCGCGATCACGACGGCGTTCCTGCGCGTCCAGGTCGACGCCGGGGCGAGCGCGGTCCAGCTGTTCGACTCGTGGGTCGGCGCCCTGCCGGCGGCGGACTACCGGCAGCACGTCCAACCGCACAGCGCCGGCGTGCTCGCCGCCCTGGCCGACGTCCCCCGGATCCACTTCGGTGTCGGCACCGGCGAGCTGCTGCACGACATGGGTCAGGCCGGGGCCGACGTCGTCGGCGTCGACTGGCGAGTGCCGCTGGACGAGGCCGTGCGCCGGGTGGGGCCCGGCAAGGCGGTGCAGGGCAACCTGGACCCCACCCTGGTGTTCGCGCCGACGTCGGTGGTCCGCGAGAAGACCGCCGCCGTCGTCGAGGCCGGCCGGGCCGCGGAGGGGCACGTGTTCAACCTGGGCCACGGCGTCCTGCCCGAGACCGACCCGGACGTGCTGGCCCGCGTCGTCGACCACGTCCACGAGCTGACCGCGGTCTGAGACGGGGCCGGGCGCTCCAGGTCCCCCTCTGCTGCGGCTCCCGTCGCCCCGGGCCCGTGCCCGGTCCCCGCGCGCGCGGATCAGGGGTACCCCCCACCACCTCGCAGCGCTC
>JAOPWW010000062.1 GCA_025965495.1 Frankiales bacterium | reverse complement strand
CGACGTCGGCCGAGGCGGCGTTCTCCTCGAGGTAGTGCACCTTCTTGGTCCCCGGGATCGGCACGACGGCGTCGCCCTGCGCGAGCACCCAGGCCAGGGCCACCTGGGCCGGCGTCGCGCCGTGGCGTCCGGCGACCTCCCGGACGGCGTCGACGAGCGCGGCGTTCGCGGTCATCGCCTCCTGCGTGAAGCGGGGGTTGCGGGCCCGGAAGTCGTCGTCGCCGAAGGTGCCGGGGGTGACGGCGCCGGTGAGGAAGCCCCGGCCCAGCGGCGAGAACGGCAGGAAGCCGACGCCGTGGGCGCTGCACCAGGGGAGCACCTCGGCCAGCGGGTCGCGCGTCCACAGCGACAGCTCGGACTGCACGGTCGTGACCGGGTGGACGGCGTGCGCCTTCTCCAGCTCGGCGACCCCCACCTCGCTCATGCCGAGGAAGCGGACCTTGCCGGCGGCGACGGCCTCGGCCATCGCGCCCCAGGTCTCCTCGACCGGGACGTCGTCGTCGACGCGGTGGAGCTGCCACAGGTCGACGTGGTCGACGCCGAGGCGCTGCAGGGAGGCGTCGATCCCGGCGCGCACGTGCTCGGGGCTGCCGTCCCGGCCGATGCCGCCCTCGCCCGCGACCAGCCCGACCTTCGTGGCGAGGACCGCCTCGTCGCGGCGGCCCTGCAGCGCCCGGCCGACCAGCTGCTCGTTGGTGAACGGGCCGTAGACGTCGGCGGTGTCGATGAGCGTCACGCCGAGGTCGAGCGCCCGGCGGACCACCTGCACGGAGACGTCGTCGTCCCGCTGCTCGGCGCCGTAGGCCCAGCTCATGCCCATGCAGCCGAGGCCGACGGCGCCGACGACGGGTCCGGACGTGCCGAGGGTGCGCTGCTTCACGGGCTCTCCAGGTGCTGAGGGAGGAAGCGGGTCGCGTAGACCGACCCGCCGAGAGGGGTCCAGCCGTGGCCGGTCCCGGGCATGCCGACGGCGGACAGCAGGGGGATCCGGTCGCAGTCGGGCCAGCCCATGAGCCACCGGCCGTCGGACCGGTCCAGCACGCGGCGGCCGCAGCCGGCAGCCCGGGCGTAGGCCCCGACGGAGGACAGGGCCGGCGTCGGGGAGTAGTCGAGCAGCTGGGTCCGGCGGACGGTGACGGCCCACGGGATGGTGGAGTCCTCCAGGCCGTGCACCACGAGGGTCGGCGGCAGGGCGTGGTCCGGGTGGCACGGCGTCTCGAGCGAGCCGGCGACGATGACGACCGCGCGCGCGAACGTGGGGTGCTCGCAGACCGTGCGGTAGGCCATCTGCCCGCCCGTGCTGTAGCCGACCAGGCCCACCTGCCGGCCCGTCAGGCCGTACTGCTCGAGCAGCCGGCCCCGCAGGTCCTGCAGGAAGCGGACGTCGTCGACGCCGGTGCGCTGGCTCGTGCCGCAGCAGCGGCCGGCGTTCCAGTCCCCGTCGAGCGTGGAGGGGTAGGCGATCGCGTAGCCGCGCGAGCGCAGCTCGTCGAAGCGGACGTCGGTGGCCGTGCGGGCGGCCGTCAGGCTGTGGGGGCTGAGCACGATGACGACGCCCCGGGCCCGCTGCCCGGCGAGCGGGTCCTGCACGAGCGCGGCCCGGGCGCGGCCGGCGCTGGAGAAGCGCTCCGTGGTGCCGTCGGGCTCGGCGAACGGCAGGGCGGCCGCGGCCGGGGCGGCGGCGACCTGCGGCAGGTCGACGGTCTGCAGGACCTCCCCGGAGGGCCGCAGGTACAGCGCGGCGACGGCGACCAGGGGCAGCACGAGGCCGGCCAACAGCACGGTCCGCTGCGAGCCGGGGGTCCACGACGGCCTCCGCACCGGAACAGTCTGACCCATCAGGGCACGAGCGCGACACGCTCACGGCGCGAGAACGGTCAACGGTCCGGGCAGCAGTGCCGACAGGACAGGGTGCGCCGCTCCCTCGCTGCTGTCGCAGCCGCCGTCCTGCTCGCCTGCCTGACCGGTCCCGCCGCCTCCGCGGCCACGGCCGACTCGGACTCCGTCGACCCCGGGACGGGCACGGTCTACGACTCGACCCCGGTCACGGTCCCGCTGGTCTTCCCCGTCCTCGGGCCCACCTCCTACAGCGACAACTGGCTCGCCTGCCGCTCCGGCTGTGCCCGGATGCACATGGGCCAGGACCTCATGGGCCCGAAGATGTCGCCCCTGGTCGCGGCCTTCGACGGCACCGTCACCTCCCTCTCGCGCGACGGCGGCTCCGGCAACTACGTCGTCATCAGCTCCGACGCGGGACCCACGGCCGGCTGGTCGGCCGTCTACATCCACGTCAACAACGACACCCCCGGCACCGACGACGGCAAGGGCACCGACGCCTTCGCCTTCCCCGCCGGCATCGAGGTCGGCGCCCGCGTGCTCGCCGGGCAGCTCGTGGGCTGGCGCGGCGACTCCGGCAACGCCGAGGGCACCGGCCCTCACCTGCACTTCGAGCTCCACCAGAGCCGCGGCTGGGGCGGGACCGTGCGCAACGCGTTCCCCTCCCTGCAGGCCGCCCGGCACGTCACGGCCCCCACCCCGAGCGGCCCGCACCCGACCGGCACGCTCCTGCGCCACCCGAGCGGCGCCCTGTTCCTGCTCGACGGCGCGGTCAAGCGCCCCGTGACGCCGGCCGTGCTCGCCGCTCTCGGCCGCCCGGTCGCCAGCGCCGTCCCCATCACCTCCGGCGAGTCCCTCGGCTACCGGACCGGTCCCGCCGTCCCGCCCCGTGACGGCGCGGTCCTGCGCGACCCGTCCGGCACGACCTGGCTGGTCACCGGCGGCAGCCGGGTCCGCGCCCCGCTGCCGGCGCTGGCCGGGCTGGGCCTGACCGCGCCCCGGGTCTGGCCCGTCGCCGACGCCGACCTCGCGACGCTCCCCGTGGGCGACGTCCTCCCGACGACGCCGCTCTACCCCGGCGCGCTGCTCCGGGTCGCCGGGCGCCTGCAGCTCGTCGGCAGCGACGGCCGCCTGCACGCGGTCACCGCCGCCGTCGCGGGCAGCCACGGCTGGACCACGCCAGACGTCCTGACCCTGCCGCTGGAGCTCCCCCTCGACCTCCCGGGCAGCGGCGAGCCCCTCGGACTGCGCGACGGCAGCCTGGTCGTGGCCGGCGGCGTCGTCGGCGTCGTGAGCGCCGGGACCTTCCGGCCGCTGCACGACAGCCGCCAGGTCTCCTCCTACGGCTACGCCGGCCGGCCGCGCCAGGTCGTCCCCGCCGACGCGGTGACCGGACTGCGGACGACGGCGCTGAGCGCCTGGTAGGCGAGGCTGCGGGGCCGGAGCGCGGCAC
>JAOPWW010000038.1 GCA_025965495.1 Frankiales bacterium | reverse complement strand
ACACCGAGGAGTTCAGCCTCGTCCGCTTCTCCGGGGACGCCGACAAGGCGGCTGCGGTCTACGCCGGCGTCGACGCGCTCACCGCCGACGACGTCGCCGACGCCATCGCCTGGATCGCCTCCCGCCCCGCGCACGTGAACATCGACCTCGTGCAGCTCACCCCCCAGCAGCAGGCCGCCTCCTACAAGGTCGACCGGCGTTCGACGCCGTAGGTGGCCAGGGAGAAGCGGTACGCCGCCGGGCGGGCCCGCGCGCTCGGCCTCCCGACGCGTGGGACGACGGCGCCGAACCGGCTGAGGCGGGTCGATCGGTGGCTCGCCGCCGTCCACGGCGACCTGCTGCGCGCCGCGGAGCGCCCCCTGGTCGTCGACCTCGGCTACGGCGCCACCCCCGTCACGGCGGTCGAGCTGCACGCACGCCTGTCGGCGGTCCGCCCCGACGTCGAGGTCGTGGGCCTGGAGATCGACCCGGAGCGGGTGGCGGCGGCCCTCGACGCCCGCCGGCCCGGGCTGGACTTCCGGCGGGGCGGCTTCGAGCTGGCCGGCCTGCGGCCGCTCGTGGTCCGGGCGCTGAACGTCCTGCGCCAGTACGAGGAGGACGCGGCCGCCCGGGCCTGGACCACCCTGCTCGGCGGGCTCGCCCCGGGCGGGCTGCTCGTGGAGGGCACCTGCGACGAGCTCGGGCGGCGGGCCTGCTGGGTGGCCCTGACCGCCGAGGGCCCGCAGTCGCTGACCCTGGCCGCGCACCTGCCGACCCTGGACCGGCCCTCCGCGCTGGCCGAGCGGCTGCCCAAGGCGCTCATCCACCACAACGTCCCGGGCGAGCCGGTCCACGCGCTGCTCGCCGAGCTCGACGAGGCCTGGGACCGGGCCGCGCCCTACGCCGCCTTCGGACCGCGGCAGCGGTGGGTCGCCGCGGCCGGCTCGGTCGAGGGCGTCGACGCCCGGCGGGCCCGGTTCGGGGAGCTGACCGTCCCCTGGTCGCGGGTCGCGCCCCACCCGTAGCCCTCACAGCACGGGACGAAGGCCGTGAGAGGGACATCTCCGGCACGACACAGGACGGACACCTCTGGCGCCCTCGCCGCCGCCACGGTCGTCGGACACCCCGCCCCCGACCCGACGGAGCACCATGACCCTGACCCGTGCCCGGCGCGCCGCACTGCTGGCCGCCGCCGCCCTCACCCTGACGGCGGGCGCCGCCCAGGCCCTGCCCAGCGACGCCCTGCCCGGCGACCCGGCACTGTCCTCCTACAAGGCGCCCGTCTCGGACTCCGCCGTGACCGTGACGCCGATCGACTTCACGATCTCCAACCAGCTCGAGCCCGGCTCCAGGTACGTCCTGCGCGGGTTCCTCTACGAGCCCAAGGGCCACGAGGGCTGCCGCACGTCGATCCTGCAGTCGAACCACGCCCTCACCACCGGCGCCTGGTACTGGGACATCCCCTACGAGCAGCAGAAGTACTCGATCGCCCGCAAGGTCGCCGCCTCCGGGATCCCGTTCCTCGCGCTCAACAAGCTCGGGTACGGCCAGCCGGGCCACCCGTACCGCGCCTCGGACCGTCCCCCGGGCGCGACCGTCACGATCGAGGCCCTCGCCGACGCCAGCAACCAGGTGACCCAGCAGCTCAGGGCGAAGGGCTACAAGCACGTCGGGCTGATCGGGCACTCCGCGGGCAGCGAGGAGTCCGAGCTCGCCGCGGGCCTCTACGGCGGCATCGACGCCCTGGTCCTGTCCGGCTTCACCCACCTCGCCACGACGCGCTTCACCAAGGAGCTGCTCGTGGACGACGCGGTGGCGAAGACCGGTCAGGACGACTACCCCTTCTTCTTCGGCACCCAGAAGAACCGGGACAGCTTCCTGTTCACCAAGAACATCGACCCCAAGCTGGTCCAGGCGCTGCACCCGCTCGTCAACGAGACCCCGATCGGGGAGATCGACTCCATCGGGCCGCAGCCGAGCCGGCTCGTGGCGGGCAGGATCACCGCCCCCGTCCTGACCCTGGTCGCCCAGGACGACGAGATCTTCGACGCCCGGGGCGCGGCGGTGGACAAGGCGATGTTCACCAGCAGCCGGGACGTGAGCTTCTACAGCTACGAGGGCATCGGGCACGGCGTGGAGTTCCACACGACCGGCCCCCAGGTCACCAAGGACATGGTCGCGTGGCTCAAGGCGCGCCCCCAGGCCATGCCCGCGTGCAGCTGACCGCCTGCTCCTGACGCCCCGGCACAGGCCGGACAGCGGCGAGGCCGCCTCCCCGGGACTCGGGAGGCGGCCTCGGAGGGGTCCGCGCTGTGGGTCGCCGCAGCGCGGCGCCGGGGGACTACTCGGACAGCAGCAGGGCGAGCTCGGCGTCGAGGTCGACGACCTCCTCCTCGGCGCCCGTGGGGACGGCGAGGTAGGTCTGCTGCAGGAACTCGACGAGGGCGTCGCGGTCGATCTCGAACAGGGCCGAGCCGGAGGGGGAGGCCATCGCGAGGTTGACGACGCGGACGCCGCCCGAGCTCGACGGCCACACCCGGACGTCGCCCTCGCCGACCGTCTTCGCGACGCCGTCGGTGAGGAGCTGGCGGGCGAACATCCACTCGACGGTGCCGTCGCTGGTGCCGTCCTCGGTGCGCCCGCCGGTCTGGAAGGCGACGCGGACGGCCCACGGGTCGTTCGACTCGTAGCGCAGGCCGGCGAGGACAGGGAGCGAGGGGCCGCCGGGGACGACCAGGCGGAGCTCGAGCTCGGTGTGGACGGAGGCGATGCGGCTCATGGTGGCGGTGGCCCTTCGGGAGGAGTGCGGTGCGGCGACACTCAGGGCAACGACGTCAACCACGGGCGGACACGGCTGGAGAGGCACGTCACTCTCCCGGGTGAGGTCCAGACCCGGACGTCTCCGGGCACACCATGACGTACTCGAGCCGGTCTGTCACGTGCCGCGTCGTCCGAGCGCCCGCGGGGTAGGGCGGCGGCATGGCAGACGATCTGGTGGTGCTGCGCGGCGGGAGCCGCGACGGCGAGTCGACGACGGTGGCCGAGGGGGTGCGCCGTTTGCTCGCCGCGTCGGTCGCGCCCGGCCTGATCGACGTCTACGAGGCCAACGGCGAGACCGCCCACGTGCCCGGCAACGACGGCGAGGCCCTGGTCCTGGTCCACGTCGGGCAGGAGCCGGTCGGGGA
>JAOPWW010000032.1 GCA_025965495.1 Frankiales bacterium | reverse complement strand
CGACGTCTACCTCGTCGGGCGCCTGCCGCTGCACTCGGTGACCGCCGAGGAGGTCGACCGCATCCTCGGCGCCGTCCTCGAGTACGCCGACTCGACCTTCGACAGCCTGCTCGAGATCGGCTTCTCCGGAGCGATCAAGCGGGAGTGGGCGTGGCGCGAGAAGAACGGCGAGTCGACGGCGAACCTGCAGGCCTTCGCCCGCTTCGCCGCCCCCGACGCCTGACGTGCCGGACACCTCCGCGCTGGTCTGGGAGCTCGACGGCCGGCTCCTGACGCTGTTCACCGAGCTGGGCGTGCCGTTCGAGCGGGTCGAGGCGGGCGCCTACGTCGTCGAGCTGCACGGCTCCCGCCGGCCGCGGACCCTGCTGTGGGTGATCGCGGGGGAGCAGGCGCTGCAGATCGAGGCGTTCGTCATGCACATGATCGCGGTCTCCGACCCCGGCCCGGTCCACCGCCACCTGCTGCGCCGCAACCTCGGCCTGCGCACCGTCCACTACAGCGTCGACGACGTCGGGGACGTGTTCCTCGTCGGGTCGCTGCCCCACGACGCCCTGTCCGAGCGGGGGATCGACGGCGTCCTGGGTGAGGTGCTGTCGCTGCTCGAGGCCGACGGCCCGAAGCTGCAGGCGCTGGCCTACGGCGAGCGGCTGGCCGCCGACGCCGCGCTCGCCGCGAAGGTGCGGGCCGACGGCGCGGGCCGGCGGCCGGCCGGGACGCCGGAGTGGGCGCCGCACCGGGACGTCCGCCGGTAGGCACGTCCCCCGGTGCGTGGCGGGTAGGAGCGGCCCATGGCTCTGCACAGCTCGCCCCCGCCCTCCGGCCCGGACGCCCTGCACGACGGACACGTCCACGTCCGCGGCGCCCGCGAGCACAACCTGCGCGACGTCGACGTCGACGTGCCCCGCGACGCCCTCGTGGTGTTCACCGGCGTCTCCGGCTCCGGCAAGTCGAGCCTGGCCTTCGGCACGCTGTACGCCGAGGCGCAACGCCGGTACTTCGAGTCCGTCGCGCCCTACGCCCGCCGCCTGCTGCAGCAGGTCGGCGCCCCCGAGGTCACCGAGATCACCGGGCTGCCGCCGGCCGTCGCGCTGCAGCAGCGCCGGGGGGCCGCCAGCACCCGCAGCACCGTCGGGACCCTGACGACCCTGTCGAACCTGCTGCGGATGCTCTGGTCCCGCGCCGGCACGTACCCGGCGGGCGCGCCCCGCCTGGAGGCCGAGAGCTTCAGCCCGAACACCGCCGCCGGGGCCTGTCCCGAGTGCGGCGGGCTCGGGACCGCCCACGACGTCACCGAGGACCTGCTGGTCCCCGACCCGTCGCTGAGCGTCCGGGAGGGCGCGATCGCCGCCTGGCCGGGCGCCTGGATGGGGCAGAACCTGCGCCGGGTGGCGGCCGAGCTCGGGGTGGACGTCGACGTCCCGTTCCGGGACCTGCCGCGCGCGACCCGCGACTGGCTGCTCTACACCGACGAGCAGCCGAAGGCCCGCATCACCTACCAGCGCGACGGGGCGGAGCGCCACTACGACGGCCAGTTCTGGAGCGCCCGCCGGCACGTCCGGCACACCCTGGCCGACACCCGCAGCGAGCAGTCCCGCGCCCGGGCGCTCCGCTTCGTCGCCGCGACCACCTGCCCCGCCTGCGCCGGGAGCGGCCTGCGGGCGGACGCCCTCGCCGTCACCTTCGCCGGCTGCACCATCGCCGAGGCCAACGCCCTGCCGCTGACCGCGCTCACCGAGCTGCTGCGCCCCGCCGCCGAGCTCCAGCACGCCGCGGCCGCCGTCGGGCGCGGCGGCTCGGGGGAGAGCACCCAGGTCGCCGTCCGGATCGCCACCGACCTCCGGGCCCGGACCGCTGTGCTGCTCGACCTCGGCCTCGGCTACCTCAGCCTGGGCCGCACGACGACGACGCTCTCGCCCGGGGAGACCCAGCGCCTGCGGATCGCGACGCAGCTGCGGGCCGGCCTGTTCGGCGTCGTCTACGTCCTCGACGAGCCGTCCGCAGGCCTGCACCCGGCCGACGCCGAGCCGCTGCTGGACGTCCTGGACCGGCTCAAGGCCGCGGGCAACAGCCTGTTCGTCGTCGAGCACGACCTCGACGTCGTCCGCCGTGCCGACTGGGTCGTCGACGTCGGCCCCGGTGCCGGGCAGCACGGCGGGCAGGTCCTCTACAGCGGGCCGGTCGCGGGGCTCGAGGCCGTGCCGGCGTCCCGCACGGGCGAGCACCTGTTCCGGCCGCCCGCCCCGCCGCCGCGCGCGCCGCGGACGCCCCTCGGGGAGGTCCGGCTCCGGGGGGTCTCGCGCCACAACCTCGACCGGCTCGACGTCACGTTCCCCACCGGCGTGCTCACCGCCGTCACAGGGGTGTCCGGGTCCGGCAAGTCGACCCTGGTCACGCAGGTCCTCGCCGGCGTCGTGCGCGCCTCCCTCGGGCAGCCCGCGGACGACCCCGACCTGCTCGGAGAACCCGACGAGGACGACGACGGCGGACCGGTCGCCCTGGCGGGAACGGGCCCGGCGCGGGCCGCGCACGAGGGCGTGACCGCGACCGGCCTCGGCGTGTTCGACCGGGTCGTGCGGGTCGACCAGCGGCCCATAGGCCGCACGCCCCGCAGCAACCTCGCGACGTACACCGGCCTGTTCGACGCCGTCCGCCGGACCTTCGCCGCCACCGAGCAGGCCCGGGCCCGGGGGTACGGCGCGGGCCGGTTCTCCTTCAACGTCGCCGAGGGGCGCTGCCCGACCTGCTCGGGCGAGGGGTTCGTCGCCGTCGAGCTGCTGTTCCTGCCCGGCACGTACGCGCCGTGCCCGACCTGCGAGGGGAAGCGCTACGGCCCGGAGACGCTCGAGGTCACCTACCGGGGGCAGAGCGTCGCCGACGTCCTGGCGATGACGGTCGACGACGCCGAGGGGTTCCTCGCCGACGTCCCGCCCGCCGCCCGCGCGCTCGCGGCGCTGCGCGAGGTCGGCCTGGGCTACCTGCGCCTCGGGCAGCCGGCGACCGAGCTGTCCGGCGGCGAGGCGCAGCGCATCAAGCTCGCCACCGAGCTGCAGCGGGTCGCGCGCGGGCACACCCTGTACGTGCTGGACGAGCCCACCTCCGGGCTGCACCCGGCCGACGTGCGGCTCCTGCTCGCCCAGCTGCACCGGCTGGTCGACGCCGGGAGCACCGTCGTCGTCGTCGAGCACGACATGAGCGTCGTCGCGACCGCCGACCACGTCCTCGACCTCGGTCCCGGCGGGGGCGACGCCGGCGGCCGGGTCCTCGTCGCGGGGACGCCTGAGGAGGTCGCGGCCTGCCCGGACAGCCGGACGGCGCCCTACCTGGCCCGCGAGCTGGCGCGGCGCGACCTCGCCGCCTGACGGAATCCCCCCGCCCGACGGCGGGTTGCCGCGGCATGCGCGCCATCACCTACGTCCAGCCCGGCGGTCCCGACGTCCTGACCCTCGGGGACCGCCCCACGCCCGAGCCCGGACCCGGCGAGGTGCGGGTCCGCCTGGCCTTCTCCGGCGTCAACCCGACCGACTGGAAGTCCCGCACGACGGCCCAGCCCGGTCCGGACGGGCAGGTCCCCGGCCAGGACGGCGCGGGCACCGTCGACGCCGTCGGGGAGGGCGTCGACCCCGCGCGCGTCGGGGAGCGGGTCTGGGTCTGGGAGGCGGCCTGGCAGCGGCCGCACGGCACGTCCGCCGAGTCCACCGTCGTCCCCGCCCGGCAGGCCGTCCCGCTCAGCGACGACGCCTCCTTCGAGCTCGGCGCCAGCCTCGGCATCCCGTTCCTCACCGCCCACCGGTGCCTCACGGTCGCGGAGTCGCTGCCCGACCGGATCGCCCCCGGCAGCCTGACCGGCCGCGCCGTCCTCGTGCAGGGCGGGGCCGGCGCCGTCGGCAACGCCGCGATCCAGCTGGCCCGCTGGGCCGGCGCCACGGTGATCGCCACCGTGAGCGGCCCGGAGAAGGGCGAGCTCGCGACCCGCGCCGGCGCGACCCACGTCCTGGACTACCGCCGGCAGGACGTCGCCGCCGAGGTGCGCCGGATCGCCCCCGACGGCGTGGACGCGATCGTCGAGGTGTCCGCCGCGGTGAACGCCGCCGTCGACGCGCAGGTCGTCGCGATGCACGGCGCCGTGGCGATGTACGCCGACGACGGCGGGGCCGAGGTGACCGTCCCGGTCCGCGCGCAGATGGTGCCGAACGCGCGCTGGCAGTTCGTGCTCGTCTACACCGAGCCGGCCGCCGCCAAGGACCGGGCCGTCGAGGACGTCCGCGCGGCCGTGCGGGCGGGTGCCGTCCGGGTGGGCGAGGAGGCCGGTCTGCCGCTGCACGTCCACCCCCTCGCCGACACGGCGGCCGCACACCAGGCCGTGCAGGGCGGCGCCGTCGGCAAGGTGCTCGTCGACGTCACCGCCTGAGGCGCCCCGTCGCCTAGCCTCGGGAGCCAGATGGCGTCGCTGCGGGAGTCCTTGCGCGGCGCGAGCCCGGCGTCCCGGGCCTGCGGGGCGGTCCTGGTCGCCGGCCTCGTCGCCTCCTACGTCCTCAGCCTGCTCACGCCGTCGCTGCTGGCGCACCACGGCCTGCTGGTCGAGGCGCTGACCGGCAACGTCGCCTCGATCGTGGTGGGCGGCGCCCAGGCGCGGGCGGGCCGGGCCGGCCTGCTCCTGGTGCTGCTCGCCCCGCTGTGCGGGGTCGTGCTCTACGACGTCGCCCTGTGGTGGGCCGGCCGGCTCTGGGGCAACGGCGTCCTCACGCGCCTGGTCCGGACCTCACGGGCCCGACGACGTCTGGCGCAGGCCGAGGGGTGGGTCGCCCGGCGCGG
>JAOPWW010000530.1 GCA_025965495.1 Frankiales bacterium | reverse complement strand
GCCGTCGGGGTGCCGTCGGCGGTGGCCGGCCAGAACGTCGCGGCCGGCGTCGTCGCGCTGCCCGGCGTCGTCCCGTCGCCGCAGGCGCTCAAGGAGGCGGTCGCCAGCGCCCTCGGCGCGCACGCCGTCCCCCGGCCGCTGCGCGTGCTGGACGCGCTCCCCCGCAACGCCAACGGCAAGGTCGACCGGCCCGCTCTCGCGGAGCTGCTCAGGCCCGCAGGACCCGGTCCAGCACCTCGCTCTTGAGCGCCACGAAGGCGGGGTCGGACAGGACGGCCCGGCCGCGGTCGGGCCCGAACGGCACCGCCAGCTCCTCGACGACCGTGCTGGGGCGGGCCGACAGCAGGGCCAGCCGGTCGCCGAGCAGCAGCGCCTCCTCGACGTCGTGCGTGACGAGCACCGTCGTCGTCGGGCTGGCCCGCAGCAGGGAGCCGAGCCACTCGTGCATGCGCAGGCGGGTCTGCGCGTCCAACGCCGCGAAGGGCTCGTCGAGCAGCAGCACCGGCGGGCGGCACGCGAGCACCTGGGCGATCGAGCCCCGCTGACGCATGCCCCCGGACAGCGAGCGCGGGAGGCTCTGCGCGAACTCCTCGAGCCCGGTGCGGGCGAGCAGCCCGTCGACGAGCTCGGTGGTCTCGGCGCGGGACCGGCCCTGCGCCCTCGGTCCGACCGCGAGGTTGTCGCGCAGGGTCAGCCAGGGGAACAGGCCGCCGGCCTGGGCGACCATCCCGCGCAGCGGCGAGGGGCCGCGCACGGGCTCGCCGTCCTGCAGCACCTCGCCCGACGTCGGGCGCTCGAAGCCGGCGAGCAGGCGCAGCAGCGTCGACTTGCCGCAGCCGGACGGTCCGAGCACCGACAGCACCTCGCCCGGCCGGGCCGCGAGGTCGACGCCGCCGAGCACCAGCAGGTCGCCGAAGGCCTTGCGCAGGCCCCGGGCGGTCAGCGACCCGCGCTCGCCCTCAGGCATCGGCCCAGCGCACGAACGGCCGGGCCAGCGCCCGCAGCAGCAGGTCGGCCGACAGCCCGACCGCCGCGAACACGACGATCCCCACCATGACCTGGTCGGTGCTGCCGGTCTCGCGGGCGGCGTTCATCATGGCCCCGAGGCCGAGGCTCGTGCCGGACAGCTCACCGACGATGACGCAGGTCCAGGCGAGCGTGAGCGACAGGCGCAGGCCGGTGACGACCTCGGGCAGCGCCGACGGCAGGTAGACCCGGCGGCCGAGCCCGCGCACGGGGACCCCCAACATGCGGGCAGTCTCGACGTGGGCCTTCGGGACCCGCCCCGTCGCGTCGGCGACGCTGACCAGCACCGGCCACAGCGCGCCCAGGAAGATCAGCGCCCGGGCCGCCCCCTCCCCGAGGCCGAACCAGATGAGCACGAGCGGCAGCCAGGCGAACAGGGGCACGGCGCGCAGGGCGTTGAGGACCGGGTCGAGCAGGTCGCGGGCCGTCCGGGACAGCCCGAGCAGCAGGCCGACCAGGGTCCCGACGACGACGGCCAGCACCCAGGACACGAGGCAGCGGGTCGCAGACGCCGCCAGGTGCTCCCAGCCGGCGCCCGCGAAGGGGACGACGCCGGCCAGCGTGTCGGTGCGGCCGGGACCGAAGAAGTCCACGAACGCCGACCCGACGGTCGCGGGCGCGGGCAGCAGCCGCACGGACACCAGGTCGTGGGCGGACTCGAACGCCCAGCCGCCGAGCAGCAGCAGCGGGGCCAGCAGCCCGAGCAGCCGGCGAGGACCCCGCCCGCGACGCGCCGCGGCGGTCCCGGGAAGGACCGCCACGGGCGCGTCGTCGAGCAGAGCACCGGACACGGCTCAGACGTCCCAGTACTCGCGGGCGAAGAGCTTCTCGTAGTCGGGCTCCTTCGTGATGCCGCCCTGGGCGACGAGGAGCTTGCCGGCGCCGCGCACCTGGTCCTCGCGGGTCTTGTCGAAGCGCCACTCCGCGCCGATGTTCGACAGCACCGCCTCGTAGACCGGCTCGCTGTAGCCGAACTGCGTCACGAGCAGGTCCTTCCAGACCGCCTTGTCGTTCGTGCCGCCCGGCGTCAGGTGCTCGGCCGCCGCCTTCTGCATCGTCACGACCGCCTTCACGACGTCGGGGCGCTCCCGCAGGATCTTGCCGCTGGCCCAGTTGGCGGTGTTGAAGTCGCCGACCGGCGTCCCCCGGACGTCGATGCGGGTGCCGATCCCCGCGACGACGCTCTGGGTGCACAGCGGCTCGGTGCCGATGAAGGCCTGCACGTCACCGCGCTCGAGCGCGGCCGGGTGGTCGGCGTAGGCGAGGGGGACGCCCTTGACGTCCTTGCCGAGCACGAGCCCGTTCTGCCGCAGGACCTCGTTGAGGATGAGCACCTGCGCGCCCGGCGGCGGGACCGCCACCTTCTTGCCGCGGAGCTGCTCGACGGAGTCGACGACGCCCTTGCGCCCGACGAGCGCGAGCCCCTGCCGCGCGATCATGCCGACGATCTTGCTGGTGAAGGGCGTGCCCTTCGCGGCCGCGATCACGGTCGTGTACGCCCCGAGCAGCCCGAAGTCGAGCTGGCCGGACTCGAGCCCGTCCTGGATCTGCGCCGAGCTCGTCACCGGCGTGACCTCGATCGTGTAGCCGGGAGGCGCGTACTTCTGCCAGTACAGCGCCGACGAGGCGTGGTTCTTGGCGTACACGCAGGTCCGGACCGTCACGGGCTCGGCGCCGCCCGAAGCGGCCGTCGTGCTGGCCGTGTCGTCGCCGCAGGCCGCCAGCAGCGCCGCCGCGCCGGCGCCCGCCCCCAG
>JAOPWW010000527.1 GCA_025965495.1 Frankiales bacterium | reverse complement strand
TCGCCACCTCCGACGACGACCGCGGCTCGCTCGCGTTCGTCCCGGACCACGCAGCCGCCGGCGACTGGGTCGCCCTGCGCGCCGAGCTCGACGTGCTCGTCGTGCTGTCGACGGCCCCGCACCCGATGGACCCGCGCACGGACTGGGCGCCGTCGCCGGTCGACGTCCAGGTGCGCAGGGGCGACCCGCCCGGCGTCGACGACCCGACGCGCACCTTCCGACCCGAGTCGGGCCGAGCGCTCGCCGAGACCGAGCGGAGCGTCCGGTGACGGCCGCGCCCGACCTCGACGCCCCCGACCTCGACGTCCCCGACCTCGACGTCGTCGTGCAGCCCGGCGACGGCTGGATCGGGGAGGTGCCCGCGGGCAGTCTGTTCCGCATCGTCGACCTCGAGGGCAACCAGGCCGTCGACACGCTGTTCTACGACGCCGCCGACACGACCAACCGCTACAGCGCGGTCGACACGGTGCGCGAGCAGGGGGCGGCCTACCTGACCACCGGGTCGGTCCTGCTCAGCCAGCGGCTCGACCCGCTGGCGACCGTCGTCGCGGACACGGTGGGCCGGCACGACACCCTCGGCGGCGCGTGCGGGCAGGAGAGCAACGTCGTCCGCTACGGGGCGCACACCCGCCACCAGCACGCCTGTCGCGTGACCTTCGTGCGCAAGGCGCGGGAGTTCGGCCTGGACGTCCGTGACCTCGCGCCGAACGTGAACTTCTTCATGAACGTGCCCCTGACGGCGGACGGCGGCCTGTCGTTCGCCGACGGGATCTCGGCGCCCGGGCGCCACGTCGAGCTCCGTGCCGAGCGCCGGCTGGTCGTGCTCATCAGCGGCTGCCCGCAGCTCAACAACCCGTGCAACGGGTGGGACCCCACCCCCGTGCGGCTGCTCCGGTGGGACGCGTGACCGCCGTCGTCTCGCGCGAGGCCGAGGCGCCGGTCACGACCGTCGTCAGCGTCGTCTCCCCGGGCGCGCAGACGTTGGTGCAGGACCTGCGCGGCCGCAGCGGCCTGTGGTCGGTCGGCGTCCCGCCGAGCGGCGCCTGGGACGACCTGTCGTTCGCGCTCGCCAACGCCGCCGTCGGGAACGGCCCGGGCGCGGCCGGGCTCGAGTGCGTCGTGCGCGGACCGGTCCTGCGGTTCGCCGTCCGCACCCTGGTCTGCGTCACCGGCGCCGCGCACGCCGCCACCCTGGACGGCCGGCCGGTCCGCGCCGGCCGCGTCCTCCCCGTCCCGCCGGGCGGGCTGCTCGACGTCGGCCCCCTCGACGGTCCCGGCATGCGGGCCTACGTCGCCGTCCGCGGCGGCCTCGACCTGCCGGTCGTCCTGGGCAGCCGGGCGACGTTCCTGCTCGGCGGCTTCGGCGGGCTGCAGGGCCGGGCGCTGCAGGCCGGCGACCTCCTGCCGGTCTGCCGGGACGAGAACGCCGACGCCCCCGTCGACGTCGACCGCCTGCTGCCGGAACTGTCGGACACCTGGGAGGTCCGGGTCGTGCCCGGCCCGCACGGCGCCCCCGAGCACCTGACCCCGCAGGGCCTGGAGGACCTGTTCGGCACGTCGTGGCGGCTCGACCACCGGTCGGACCGCACCGGCGTGCGGCTGGTCGGGCCGGTCCCGCAGTTCTCCCGCGAGGACGGTGGCGAGGCCGGGCTGCACCCGAGCAACGTCCACGACAGCGCCTACCCGGTCGGCGCCGTGATGCTGTCCGGCGGCACCCCCGTGGTGGTCGGTCCGGACGGCCCGAGCCTCGGCGGGTTCGTCGTGCCGTGCGTCGTCGCGCAGGCCGACCGGTGGGTGCTCGCGCAGGCCCGGCCCGGCGACACCGTGCGCCTCGTGCCGGTCACCCCCGAGCAGGCGGACGCGGCCCAGGAGCACCGGGTCCGCGACCTCCTGCGCGTCCGGGTGAGCACCCGGACGACGGACCGCGGACCCGTCGACCGTCCCTCCCCGCTCCTGCACCTGCCCGCCGACGGCCTGCGCCCCGAGCTCCTGGTCCGGCGCGCCGGCGACTGCCACCTGCTCGTCGAGGCCGGCCCGCCCGTGCTCGACCTGACCGTGCGGCTGCAGGTCCACCTGCTCGCCCGCGGGCTCGTCGAGCGCGGCGTCCCCGGGGTCCTGGAGAGCGTCGAGGGCGTGCGTTCCCTGCTGCTCAAGAGCCGCGACCTCCCCCGTCTCGCCGAGCACGTCGCCGCGGTCTGGGCCGACCTGCCCGACCCGGCGGGCGTGGAGCTGCCCGTGCGCGACGTCGTCCTGCCGATCGCGCTCGACGACCCGTCGGTGCACGAGGCGATGGCCCGCTACCAGCGCTCGGTCAACCCGACCGCGCCGTGGGGCCCGGACAACGTCGAGTTCCTGCGCCGGGTCAACGCGCTCGAGTCCCGCCAGGACGTGTTCGACGTCGTGACGTCGGCGGAGTACCTCGTCGTCGGGCTCGGCGACGTCTACCTCGGCGCCCCCGTCGCGGTCCCGCTCGACCCCGCGCACCGGCTGGTGTCCACCAAGCACGACCCGGCCCGGACCTGGACGCCGGAGAACGCCGTCGGGATCGGCGGGGTGTACCTGTGCGTCTACGGGATGGAGGGGCCGGGCGGCTACCAGCTGGTCGGTCGCACGGTGCCGGTCTGGCGGCACGTGGAGGGGAGCGACCAGCCGCCGTGGCTGCTGCGCACCTTCGACCGGCTGCGCTTCCGCCCCGTCAACAGCGAGGAGCTGCAGGTGCTGCGGGCCGAGGTCCGGGCCGGCACCCGCGACCTGGAGACGACGCCGTCGGTGCTCCGGCTGGCCGACCTGCAGCAGCCGCCGGACCCGGTCTTCACCGCCCGCCGCGACGCCGCCTTCGCCGCCGAGCGCGCCCGCTGGGCGGCCCGCGCGTGAGCGTGTGGATCCGGGAGCTGTCGCACGCCGAGGTCGCGCCCCTGCTCCGGCCGGGCGGTGCGCTCGACGGCGTGCCGTTCGCGCTCAAGGACAACCTCGACCTCGCCGGCGTCCCGACGACGGCTGCCTGCCCGGCCCTGACGACCCCGGCGACGACGTCGGCGTCCGCGGTGCAGCGCCTGCTCGACGCCGGAGCGGTCCCCGTGGGCAAGACGAACATGGACCAGTTCGCGACCGGGCTGGTCGGCACGCGCTCGCCGTACGGGGCGTGCAGCAGTGTCGCCAGCGCCGACCACGTCTCCGGCGGCAGCAGCTCGGGCAGCGCGGTCGCCGTCGCCTCGGGCCTGGTGCCGCTGGCCCTCGGGACCGACACGGCCGGCTCCGGGCGGGTGCCCGCGGCGTTCAACGGACTCGTCGGGGTCAAGCCGACCCGGGGCCTCGTCAGCACGGCCGGCGTGCTCCCCGCCTGCCGGTCCCTGGACTGCGTGACGACCCTGACCCGGACCGTCGCCGAGGGCCGGGACGCCCTCGCCGTCCTCGCCGCTTACGACCCGGCCGACCCGTGGTCGCGCCGCGCTCCGGTGACGGCCCCGGCCGGCGTCGCGGCGCGCATGTCGGTCGTCGGCGTGCCGGCGGGGGACCTCGACCTCGACCCCGAGGTCCGCTCGGCGTGGGGCCGCGCCGTCGCCCGGGCCCGCGAGGTCGCGCACGTCGTCGAGGTCGACGTCGCCCCGTTCCTGGAGGCGGCGCAGCTGCTCTACAGCGGCCCGTGGCTGGCCGAGCGCTGGGCGGCGTTCGGGCACCTGCTCGAGCACGACGGGCCGCACCTCGACCCGGTCGTCCGTCGCGTGGTGCTGCCCGGCCGGGACCTGCTGGCCGCCGACGTGTTCCGCGGCCTGGACCGGCTGGCCGCGCTGCGCCGCCGGACCGAGCCGGTGTGGGACGACGTCGACGCGCTGCTGCTGCCGGTCACCCCCGGCCACCCGACCCACGCCCAGGTCGCGGCCGACCCGCTCGGCGTCAACGCGCGGCTGGGGACGTACACGAACTTCGTGAACCTGCTCGACCTGTGCGCGGTCGCCGTCCCGTCCGGTACCCGCGACGACGGCCTGCCGCACGGCGTGCAGCTGGTGGCGCCCGCCTTCGCCGACGGCCCGCTGCTGGACCTCGCGTCCCGCTTCTGCGGCGAGCCCGTGGCCGAACCCGCACCGCCCCCCGGCAGGACCCTGGTCGCGGTAGCCGGGGCGCACCTGTCCGGGCTGCCGCTGAACCCGCAGCTGGTCGGCCTCGGCGGCACGCTGCACAGCCGCGCCCGGACGTCGGCGGGCTACCGCCTGTACGCGCTCCCGGGCAGCGGTGTCCCGCGGCCGGGGCTGGTCCGCACCGGCGACGGCCCGGAGGACGGCCTCGCCCTGGAGCTGTGGTCGCTGCCGCACCAGGGGGTGGGTCAGCTGGCCGACCTGGTGCCCTCACCGCTCGGCCTCGGGACCGTGCGGCTCGCCGACGGGACGGGCGTGCTCGGCTTCCTCGCCGAGGCCGCCGGCACCGAGGGGGCCCTCGACGTCACGGCGTCGGGCGGCTGGAGGGCGCACCTGGCCGGCCGCTGACCGTCCGGGTCAGAGCAAGGGCCGCTGACCGTCCGGGTCAGAGCAGCGGTGCGCCGAGCGCCTCGGCCACCCGCAGGTGCTCAGCCGCCTCCGCGACGACGCCGCGCCGCTGCAGGGTGCGGGACAGA
>JAOPWW010000517.1 GCA_025965495.1 Frankiales bacterium | reverse complement strand
CCGGCCGGGGGACGCCGTCGCCGTGCTGGCGGGCAACAGCCTCGAGCTCGCCGCCCTGCTGTTCGCCTGCGCGCGGGCGCGGCTGGTGCTGGTGGGCCTCAGCACCCGGCTGGCCCCGCCGCAGTGGGAGCTCATGTGCGACCACATGGACGTGCGGCTGCGCCTGGCCGACCCGGGCGTCCCGCTGCCGGGCGCCCTGGACCTCGCGGCCGTCGTCGCGGAGGGCGGGCCCGAGGTCGCCTGGTCGGCGCCGGCCGAGGACGAGACCTTCGCGGTCGTGTTCACCAGCGGCACGACCGGCCGGCCCAAGGCGTCGCAGGTGGTGCACCGCGCGTCGGTCCACTCGGGGATGAGCTACCAGCGGGTCCTGCAGCTCGGACCGTCCGACGTCACGGCGGTGCTGTTCCCCTTGACCTACATCTCCGCGCTGCACGCCCACCTGCTGCCCGCGATGCTCGGCGGGGCGAGCTGCGTGCTCACGGCGGCGAGCTCCGCGACCGAGTACGTCGCCCTGCTGCACCGGCACGACGTCACCTGGGCCTACGCCGTCCCGTCGTGGTGGCGGCTGTGCCTGCGCGTCCCCGGCTTCCGGGACCTGCCGGCCCTGGCCCGGCTCGCGGCGGGCGGGGCGCCGTTCCCCGTCGACCTGCAGGACGCGCTGCGCGAGCGGCTGCCCGGCGTCCGGCTGCACGACGTGTACGGCCTGTCCGAGACGCACTCCCCCGCCTGCATCGCCGACGACGCCGCCCTGCGCGCGCGACCGGCGAGCGTCGGCCGGCCGCTGCCTTGCATGGAGGCGCAGGTCCGGTCGCTGGACGACGGCGGCGTGCTCCCCGCCGGCCAGCCGGGTGAGCTGTGGCTGCGCGGGTCGCTCGTCACGACCGGCTACGCCCGGGACCCCGCGGCGACGGCGGCGGCCGTGGTCGACGGCTGGTTCGACACCGGCGACGTCGCGCGGCTCGAGGACGACGGGTCGGTCGTCGTGCTCGACCGCACCAAGGACATGGTCAACCGCGGCGGCGCCAAGGTGTTCAGCGCCGAGGTCGAGGAGGTCCTGCGCCAGCACCCGGCGGTCGAGGACGCGGCCGTCATCGGGGTGCCGGACCCGCTCGCCGGCGAGGCGGTCGCGGCGTTCGTCGTCGCGAGCTCCGACGTCAGCGCGGCCGAGGTCCGGGCGTGGGTGCGCGACCACCTCGCCGAGCACGCCGCCCCGCGCAAGGTGGTCTTCCTGGACGCCCTGCCGCGCAACGCCCTCGGCAAGACCGACAAGCAGGAGCTGCGCCGCAGGGCTACCGGGCCCTAGACAGGACGTGGACCCGGCTCCCGCTCCTCACCCGCCCGGGACGCCACGGCGTCGAGGCTGAGGCGGCGACGCGACGACGTCGAGCTGCCGCCCGCCTAGGGTCCGCGGGTGGACCGTTCCCGCCTGCCCCTGCTCGCCGGTGTCGCCGGGCCCGCCGCGTTCGTGGGCGCCTGGGCCCTCGGGGGCGCCCTGCGGACGGGCTACTCCCCGGTCGAGCAGACCATCAGCCGCCTCGCCGAGCAGGGCAGCTCCGACCGCGGCGTCATGACCGCCGGCTTCGTGGCGTTCGGCGCGCTCGTCCCCGTCTTCGCCACCCGCCTGCAGCCGCGGGCCCTCCGGCTGAGCGCGACGACGTCGGGCCTGGCGACCCTCGCCGTCGCGCTCACGCCGCTGACCCCCGACGGCGGCACCACCCTGGACGCCCTGCACTACGTCTCGGCCGCGGTCGGCTACGCGGGGCAGGCGGCGTCCCCGCTCGTCGGGGCGTCCGCCCTGCCGCATCCGGCCGTGTCCCGCACCGTCGGCGCGCTGGCGGGGGCGTCCCTGGTCGCGAGCCTCGTCGACAGCGACCGCGCCGGGCTCTGGCAGCGCCTCGGGCTGGGCCTGGTCGACGCCTGGTTCGCGGTGCTCGCCCTGCGGCTGCTGCAGACTGGCTCCCGTGCGTGACGTCGAGACCCGTGAGCCGGGCATCCGCCTGGGTCAGTTCCTGAAGCTGGCCGACCTCGCCGACAGCGGCTCGGACGCCAAGGAGCTGCTCGAGGCGGGGACCGTGCTCGTCAACGGCGAACCCGAGCGCCGTCGTGGGCGGCAGCTGCAGCGCGGCGACGTCGTCCAGGTGCCGCTGGCCGACCCGGTGCGGGTCGCCTGACCCTGCTGCTGGCCGAGCTCCCGCTGCGTGAGGACGCCGGTCCGGCAGCCGGTCCTGCAGGGCCCCGTCAGCAGCCCCAGCGGGGCATCGTCACAGTGCGCCGCTGCCCGCCCTCGGCCTCGCCCGCCAGCCTCGCCGCGGTCGCCTGCTCGGCAGTCGTCGCCCGACAGGACGCTGTCAGCAGTGGACCGACAGCAGGCCCCGGACCGTCGTCCCGTCCGCGGTGATCGCCGTGACGGTCCCACGGCCCCGCTCCGTCACGGCGAACACGTAGCCCTCGATCCCGTTCTGCGTCCCGGGCGCCAGCCCGGCTCCGTCGACGGCCACGTCGTGGAGCGGCCTGCCGTCCGGGGACGCGAGCAGGACGCCCTCGCCGATCCGCGCACGGGTCGTCCGCGGGTCCTGCGCGAGCCGCCAGGTGACGGTCCTGGGCCGAGGCCGGTAGTCGCAGCCGAACGCACCGCGGTCCCGCGCCACCCGCACCCCCGTCACCACGACGGCAGCCGCCCCCACGAGGGCCACCAGCGCGACCAGTCCGACCAGCACCGCTCGACGTGTCGCGTCCCTGAGACGCAGGGCAGTCACCGACGGTTGCGCCTCGCCGTGCGCGTCGTCAGAAGGGTGGTGGTGGTGCTCCGGCTGCTTGGTAGCCGTGTGGGGTGAGCCATCTGCCGTCACAGTGTTGGAGGGTCTGGTGGCCTTCGTGGAGCTGGTGGTGGTGGAGGTGGCAGACCAGGGCGTAGTTGGACAGGTCGGAGGGTCCGCCGAGGCTCCAGTGCTGGACGT
Source organism: Frankiales bacterium (assembly GCA_025965495.1). Lineage (GTDB taxonomy): Bacteria > Actinomycetota > Actinomycetes > Mycobacteriales > SCTD01 > RYN-122. Next base: position 674 of record JAOPWW010000517.1, on the reverse strand, counting down.
GGTGCGCTTGGCACTGGGCGGGTCTGCGGTGGCAGCCGCGGATGACGCAGCCGGAGTCGCGGGCGATCAGGGCCCGCGTCTGGGCGGTGCTGACGGTGCGGGTGGTGCGACCGAGGTCCAGGACGTGTCCGTCGGGGTCCAGGGCGACGCGGCTGATGTCGGCGTCGCAGCTCATCCGCAGGAGTTGCTGGCGGGTCAGCAGGCCGTTGCTGCCCGGGTAGCGGGCCGGGACGCATCCGGGCTGGTCGGTGAGGAGGGTGTCGGCGTGGACCAGGACGTGGATCTGCACCCGGCTCCCGCTCTGACCGGGTAGGACGCCGGTGCCGTCGGGGCCGTCGCAGTCCAGGGAGTGCTGGGCCAGGGTCGCGAGGGCGTCGGCGCGGCGGGTGCTGGCGTCCCGGTCGTCGGGCTGGCCGTCCTGGGTGCGGGCGTGCCGTTCGCCGTGGACCAGGGCGTCCAGCGCCGCCAGGACGGCCTGGCCGCCTTCGGGGGCCAGCAGGGCGTGGAGGCTGACGCAGCCGTCGGGCAGCTCGCTGGCGGTGCACCCGACGCGCTGGCGCTGCCGGCGCTCCTGCTCCTCCGCCAGCTGGGGGTTGACGGCGAGGGCGCGTTCGCGGAGCTCGCGGTGCAACGCGACCGGGTCCAGCGTCCGGGCCAAGGTCACCAGCGCCGGG
>JAOPWW010000500.1 GCA_025965495.1 Frankiales bacterium | reverse complement strand
GCGTCGAGGGGCTGCTCGCCACGACGCCGGTCGGCCTGGTCGAGGGGCTCCCGGCGTACGCGCTCGAGGTGCTGGCCGGCGTCGAGGGCGCGTTCGGGGCGGCGGCGCAGGAGGCCGGGCGCTCCGCGGAGGGTGAGGACGAGCTCGAGAAGGCGCGGCGCGACCGGGCCAAGCTGGCGCTGGCCGGTGTCGCCGAGACGGCAGCCGAGCTGCGCGTACCGTCGGTCCCGTCCGCGGTCTACGCCGTGCCGGCCGGCCCGTCGGCGGCGCTGCGGGTGTCGCCGCTGTCGGTCGGCGGCGCGCTGAACGCCCGGCTGTTCGGCGAGCGGACCGTCGTCGCGACGTCGGCCACGCTCACCCTCGGCGGCTCGTTCCGCCACGCCGCCCGGCAGATGGGCCTGCCCTGGCTCGGCGGCCGGCCGGTCGGCGACGGCGAGGAGCACGACGTCCGCGACGTCGCGGCCCAGGACGAGGTCCTCGAGTCCGACGACGCCCCGGTCCGGTGGCGGCACCTCGACGTCGGCAGCCCCTTCGACCACGGCCGGCAGGCGCAGCTGTGGATCGCCGCGCACCTGCCCGACCCCGGGCGGATGCCGCAGTCGTGGGCCCGGGAGGTGGACGCGACGGTCGTGGAGCTCGTGCTCGCCGCGGGCGGGCGCACCCTGGCCCTGTTCAGCTCGACGGCCGCCGCGGCCCGGGCCGCCGCCGCCGTCCGCGAGGCGACCGACCTGCCGGTGCTGCTGCAGGGCGAGGACTCGGCGGGGGCGCTCGCGCACCGGTTCGCCTCCGACGCCCGCACCTGCCTGTTCGGCACCCGCTCGTTCTGGCAGGGCGTCGACGTCCCCGGTCCGGCCTGCCAGCTCGTCGTCATCGACCGGATCCCGTTCCCCCACGTCGACGACCCGCTGCTGAAGGCCCGGCTCGCCGACGCCGGCGCGCACGGGTTCCAGGACGTCACGCTGCCGCCCGCAGCGGTGCTGCTGGCCCAGGGCGCCGGGCGCCTCCTGCGCGCCCCGACCGACCGGGGTGTCGTCGCCGTGCTGGACCCGCGGCTGGCGAACGCCCGCTACGCCGGCCTGCTGATGGCGACCCTGCCGCCGTTCTACCGGGCCCGGGACTACGCCAAGGTGCTCGCCTCGCTGCGGGCCATCGACGCCGCGGCGCCACCGGTCGTGCCGCCAGGGGCGCGGTCACCGCGGTCGGCGGGCGTCCCGGTCGTGCCGGCGATGCGGACCTGGTCGGTCGACGAGGACGGGCTGCTGCGCGCCGCCGTCGAGAAGGGCCGCTCGCTGGCGGTGCTGGCCGAGCGGCACGAGGTCAGCGAGGCCGAGCTGGCCGACCGGATCCGCTGGCTGGGGCTGCCCGTCCCCGCCTGAGCGGGGTCACCGGCCGGGCGGCGGGACGACGAGCACCGGCCGGTGCTCGCCGTGGACGAGGCGGCTGGACACGGAGCCGTGCAGCAGGCGGCGCAGGAGGCACCAGCCGCCGCGACCGTGGGTGCCGATGACCACGAGCTCGGCCTGCACCTGCTCGGCCAGCTCCTGCAGGCCGGTCACCGGGTCGCCGGTGGTGAGGGCGAGGCGCCAGGGCACGCCGAGCGGGTCGAGCACCGCCGCGGCGGTGAGCAGCAGGTCGAGCTCGGCGTCGTCGCGCAGCCCCTGGACGCACTCGCCCGGGGTCAGTGCGTCGCTCAGCGGGTGGACGTGGCCGACGACGACCTCGAGGGAGTTCCGCCGGGCCAGGTCACCGGCCGCGACCAGCGCCCGGACGCCGCCGTCCTGCCCGTCGACGCCGACGAGCAGCACGCGCGGCACGGCCCCCGCGCCCGTCAGGGGCTCGGGGACCGGCTGCAGGACCTCGTCGCTCATCGGAGCTACCGGGCGAGGGAGGGGGTCAGGGCGTCGTCGGGGGTCTCGTCGACGACGGGCCGCTCGACGGGGGAGTCCTCGCGCAGCGGGACCTCGTGGACGAGGCACACCGCGACGACGGCCAGGAGCATCAGCGGCGTGGCGACCAGGAACAGGTGCGCGACGCCGGAGGCGTAGGCCTCCTGCACGACCCGGGCAACCGGAGCGGGCAGCGTCCGGACGTCGGGGATGCTCGTGCCGGAGCTGCCGAGGGAGCCGGTCGGGACCCCGATCCGCTGCAGCCCCTCGAGCACCTGCGAGGAGACCCGGCTCGCCAGGACCGCGCCGAGCGCCGAGACGCCGATGGCACCGCCGAGGGAGCGGAAGAACGAGACCGTCGCCGTGGCCGCGCCGAGGTCGCTGCGAGGGACGGTGTTCTGGACCGAGAGCACCAGGTTCTGCATGGTCGCGCCCAGGCCGATCCCGACGAGGGCCATGGAGACGGCGATCCGGACGAAGCTGGTGTCGGCGTCGATCGTGCTGAGCAGGGCGAAGCCGACGGTGGCGGTGACGGTGCCGCCGACGAGGTACCGCTTCCAGAGGCCGCGGCGGCTGATGAGGCGACCGACGACGAGGGACGATCCCGCCAGGCCCAGGATCATCGGGAGCGTCCGGAGGCCCGACGCCGTGGGGCTCTCGCCGCGGGCGATCTGGAAGTACTGGGCGAGGAAGATGGTGGCGCCGTACATCGCGACGCCGACGAGCAGGCCGGCGAGCGTCGCCAGCGAGACGGTGCGCTCCCGGAACAGCCGCAGCGGGATGACCGGCTCGGCCACCCGCAGCTCCACCACGGCGGCGAGGGCCAGCAGGACGACGCCGCCGGCGACGTAGAGGGCGGTCTGCGCCGAGGCCCAGGCGAACGAGTGGCCGGCGAGCGAGACCCAGACGAGCAGGGCGCTGACGCCGCCGGTCAGCAGTGCGGCCCCGACGTAGTCGACCTCGGCCTCCCGGCGGACGGTGACCAGGTGCAGGGTCCGCTGCAGGACGACCAGCGCGGCGACGGCGAACGGGACGCCGACGTAGAAGCAGGCGCGCCAGCCGAACGAGGAGTCGACGAGGACGCCGCCGACCAGGGGACCCGCGATGGTGGCGACGGCGAAGGTCGCCCCCAGGTAGCCGCTGTAGCGGCCGCGCTCCCGCGGGGAGACCATCGACGCCATGATCACCTGGGTCATGGCCAGGATGCCGCCGGCCCCGATGCCCTGCAGGGCGCGGCAGGCGATGAGCGCCCCCACCGACGTCGACAGCCCGGCGAGCATCGAGCTGGCCGCGAACACGACGATGGCGACCTGCATGAGCAGCTTCTTGCTCACCAGGTCGGACAGCTTGCCCCAGACCGGGGTCGAGGCTGTCGTGGTGAGGAGCGTGGCGGTGACGACCCAGGTGTAGGCCGAGGCGCCCCCGTCCAGGTCGTGCAGGATCCGCGGGAGCGCGTTGCTGACGATCGTGCTGCTCAGCATGGCGACGAACATCGAGAGCATCAGCCCCGACATCGCCCGCAGGATCTCCGGGTGGGTCATGGCGCCGGGCTGCGCGGGGCGCGTGAGGGTCTCGGTCACGGGTCGTCCTGTCTGTCGAAGAGGAGCTCTGCCCTCCACAACCGGTTGTCGTCGACAACCATTCCCCAGGGCGAGCCGCCCTACTCCGGGCCCTCCTCCTCGCGCCCGACGCGCTGCTCCGGCTCCTCGCAGCGGTCCGGCCGCGGGTCCAGGCTCCCGTTGAGCCGCCCCAGCAGGGCCGCGAGCTGGGCCACCTCGCCCGGCTCCCAGTCCTGCAGTCGGGCCCGGAAGTGGGTGCGACGCCTCGACGTCGCCGCCTCCAGGCGCGCACTGCCCTCCGGCGTCGGCACGAGCACCCGCGCGCGGCCGTCGGCCGGGTCCGGCCGGCGCTCGACCAGCCCGAGCTGCTCGAGCCGCTGGATCTGCCGGCTGATGGCCCCCTTGTCGACGCCGAACTGCGCCGCGACGTCCTGCGCCCGGACGCCGCCCGCCTGCACGACGGCCGACAGCAGGGCGTAGGCGGAGCCGTCGAGGTCGGGGTGCACCTCGCGGGAGAGCTCCGCCGTCCGGGCCCGGGCCCGGCGCAGCAGCAGGGACAGCTCGCGCTCGGCCGCCGCCAGGGCGTCGTCGTCGACGGTCACCGGCAGCCCGTCACCGGACCACGCCGCGCAGCACGACGGCGCGCGGGCCCTGCAGGACCCGCAGGTCCTCCCGCGGGTCGCCGTCGAGCACGAGCAGGTCGGCCGGCGCGCCCTCGCCGAGCGACGGGCGCCGCAGCCAGGACCGGGCCGACCAGCAGGCCGCGTCGAGGGCGGCCACCGGCGGCAGACCGGCCTCGGCCAGCGCGAGGACCTCGTCAGCGATCCGGCCGTGCGCGAGCGACCCGCCGGCGTCGGTCCCGGCGTAGACCGGGAGGCCGGCGTCGTAGGCGCTCCGCACCGTCTGGTGGCGGCGGGCGTGCAGGGCCCGAATGTGGGCCGCGTACGCCGGGAACTTCGCCTCGCCGGCCGCCGCGATCCCGGGGAAGGTCTCGATGTTGATGAGCGTCGGCACGATCGCCACGCGCCGGTCCACCAGCAGCGGCAGGGTGTCCTCGGTCAGCCCCGTGGCGTGCTCGATGCAGTCGATGCCCGCCTCCACGAGGTCCGCCAGCGAGCTCTCGGCGAAGCAGTGGGCGGTGACCCGGGCGCCCTCCTCGTGGGCGGCGGCGATCGCGGGGCGGAGCGCCTCGATCGGCCAGCAGGGGGCGAGGTCGCCGGTGTCGCGGTCGATCCAGTCGCCGACCAGCTTGACCCAGCCGTCCCCCCGTCGGGCCTGGCGCCGCACCTCCTCGGCGAGGCCGTCCGGCTCGACCTCCTCCGCGAAACCCTTGAGGTAGCGGCGGGTGCGGGCGACGTGCCGCCCGGCCCGCACGACGACGGGGAGGTCGTCGCGGTCGTCGACCCAGCGGGTGTCGGCGGGGGAGCCGGCATCGCGCAGCAGGAGCGTGCCGCCGTCGCGGTCGGCCAGGGCCTGCTGCTCCGCGGTGTCACGGTCCACCTCGCCGTGCGGACCGAGGCCGACGTGGCAGTGCGCGTCGACCAGCCCGGGCACGACCCAGCCCTCGAGGACGGCGGCGTCGCCGGACGGGCGCTCCAGGGTCAACCGGCCGTCGACCACCCACGCCTGTCCCACGACCTGTTCGGGACCGAGCAGGACGGGGCCGCGCAGGTGGAGCACGTTCCTCATGGCGGCAGGCTACGAGCCGGGGCGGCGTCGGGGGCAGGGACGCGCCCCGGCAGACTGCGCCCATGTTCGAGGACCTCCTGGGCGACGCCGCCGGTTCCCTGCTCGTGACCGCCGACGACGGCGTCGTGACCGTCGAGCTGCACAAGCCCAAGCGCCACAACGCCATCGACTTCGCCATGTGGGACGCCTTCCGCCGCCTGATGCCGGCGCTCGCGGCGGACGACGACGTCGACGTCGTCGTGTTCCGCGGGACGCCCGGCGGGCCGTTCTCGGCGGGCGCGGACATCAGCGAGTTCACGACCCTGCGCCGCGAGCCGGCCGACGCCGAGCGCTACAGCGAGGCCGTCGAGGGCGGCGAGGCGGCGATCATCGACTTCCCGAAGCCGACGGTCGCGCTCGTCCAGGGCTGGGCCCTCGGCGGCGGGACCCAGGTCGCAGCCGCCTGCGACCTTCGCGTCTGCGACGCCGGCGCCCGCTTCGCCGTGACGCCGGCCAAGCTCGGCATCGTCTACGCGCTCCCCAGCACCGCGCGGCTCGTCGACGTCGTCGGCCAGGCGTGGGCGTCGTTCTTCCTGCTCACCGGCGAGCAGGTCGACGCCGCCACCGCCCTGCGGATCGGCCTGGTCCACGAGGTCGCCGACGACGTCGACGCCCGCGCCTACGAGCTGGCCCGCACGGTCGCCGGTCGCGCCCGGATCAGCCTCACCGGCGGCAAGGCGCTCGTCGCCCGGGCGGTGCGGGGCGACCGTGACGTCGACGACGACGTGCACGCGCTGTACCGGCAGGCGTGGGCGAGCGCCGAGTACGCCGAGGGCGTGGACGCGTTCCTCGGCAAGCGCACCCCCGACTTCCGGAGCGCCCGGGGCTGACCGGGGCTCAGCAGCCCTTGCGGACCTGCGTGCAGACCTTCCGGCCGCCGTCGGGGGTGCGCAGGCTGTACGCCGAGCGGTAGTAGAACGAGACCGCGTCGCGCACGGGGATGCCCTTGATCCGGTACGGGACGTTGCCGGCGTA
>JAOPWW010000082.1 GCA_025965495.1 Frankiales bacterium | reverse complement strand
TGGTCGACCCGGCGAAGCGGACCGCGACCCGGCACGGCGTCGACCTCGAGCTCACCCGCAAGGAGCTGGGCGTGCTGGAGACGCTGCTGCGCTCCGAGGGCGCCGTCGTGAGCGGCGCGGAGCAGCTCGAGCGGGTGTGGGACGAGAACGCCGACCCGTTCACGACGACGGTCCGGGTCACGGTCATGACCCTGCGCAAGAAGCTCGGCGAGCCTCAGGTCGTGCAGACCGTCGTCGGGGCCGGCTACCGGTTGGGGGAGGCGTGACCGCTCCTGGAGCGGCCCCGCGGGCGGCGGAGCGGCCGCCGGTGGTGTCGGAGCGGCTGGTCGCCCTCGGTCCGGCCCTGCGCCAGCGGCTCTCGGGCAGTCGCGGCACCCTGCGGGCTCGCCTGACGCTGGTCTACGGCGCGGTCGCGGCCGGCGTCGGGCTGCTGCTGCTGGTGCTGGCGGTCCTGCTCGTCGACCGCGCGCTCAGCGCCGGCCTGGTCGACCTGCCGCAGGGGCTGCGGCTCGGGGTGGAGTTCCCCGACGGCAGCATCCTCACGGTCCACCAGTTCCAGGAGGTCCTGCGCCAGGAGGCCATCCGCCGGCTGGTGCGGCAGGGCCTGCTCGGGCTGCTGCTGCTGGTCGCGGCCGGCGTCGGGGTCGCCTACGTCGTCGCCGGACGGGTGCTGCGGCCGCTGCAGGAGATCACCGCGCAGGCGCAGCGCCTGTCGGCCGAGCGCCTGGACGACCGGCTCGACCTGGCCGGTCCGCACGACGAGCTCAAGGAGCTCGCCGACACCTTCGACGCGATGCTCGACCGCCTGCAGGCCTCCTTCGAGGCGCAGCGCCGGTTCGTGGCGGACGCCAGTCACGAGCTGCGCACGCCGCTGGCCGTGATGCGCACCGAGGTCGACGTCGCCCTCGCCGACCCCGACGCGGGGGTGGAGGAGCTGCGGGCGGCCGCCGTCGTCGTGCGGGACGCGACCGAGCGGGCCGACCGGCTCGTCGACAGCCTGCTGCTGCTGGCCCGCAGCGACCGGCTGCAGGTCGACGGGCTGCCGCTGCGCGAGCGGGTGGACCTGCCGCAGGTCTGCGCGGAGGCGCTGCAGGCCGTCGACGGGGAGGTCCGCGCGCGGCGGCTGCAGGTGGCGACGGCGTACGGGCCGGCGGCCGTCCTCGGCGACCCCGGCCTGCTGGGCCGCCTGGCGGGCAACCTGGTCGAGAACGCCGAGCGTCACAACGTCGAGGGCGGCTGGGTGCGGGTCGACACCGGGACGGTCGAGGGGCGGGCCCGGCTGCAGGTGAGCAACCCCGGGGCGGTCCTGGCCGACGAGGAGGTCCCGGCCCTGTTCGAGCCGTTCCGGCGGTCGGGGGCGGCCCGGACCGCGCGGCGTGGTGCCGGGCTCGGCCTGTCGATCGTGCGGGCTGTCGCCGCGGCGCACGGCGGGACGGTCGAGGCGCAGGCGCGCCCGGGGGGCGGGCTGGTCGTCACGGTGGACCTGCCGCAGGACGTGTAGGCCCTGACGCGCCGGCGTCCGGCGTCGCGGGAGCGGCGCGCCGACGCCGAGGTGGCACGGGCGTTCCCCTAGGATGGTTGCAGGACACAACCATCTGAACGGGGACCATGTCAGACACGAGCTACGCGGCCTCGGTCGCGGCCCTGCAGCAGCAGTTCGCCGCCCTGCCCCCCGGCGCCCCCGTGCGGCTGGGCAAGAAGACCTCGAACCTGTTCCGGACCCGGGCCGACACCGGGGCGCCGCGGCTCGACGTCGGCGCCTTCTCCGGCGTCCTGTCGGTCGACGTCGCAGCCCGGACCGCGGACGTCCTCGGCATGACGACCTACGAGGACCTCGTCGACGCGCTCCTGCCGCACGGGCTCATGCCGCTCGTGGTGCCGCAGCTCAAGACCATCACCCTCGGCGGCGCCGTCACCGGCCTCGGCATCGAGTCGAGCAGCTTCCGCAGCGGCACCCCGCACGAGTCGGTCGTCGAGATGGACGTCCTCACCGGCGACGGCCGGGTCGTCACCTGCAGCCGCGACGTCGAGCCCGAGCTGTTCTTCGGGTTCCCGAACTCCTACGGGACCCTCGGGTACGCGCTGCGCCTGCGGATCGAGCTCGAGCCGGTGCAGCCCTACGTCCACCTGCGCCACGTCCGCTGCACGTCCGTCGAGGACGCGGTGGCCGAGATGAGCGCGGCGTGCGCCCCGGGCAGCGGGGTGGACTTCGTCGACGGGACCTGGTTCTCGACGTCCGAGGTCTACGTGACGCTCGGGACCTTCACCGACGACGCCCCGACCCTGTCGGACTACACCGGCATGCAGGTCTACTACCGCAGCATCCAGCGCAAGAAGCAGGACTGGCTGACCGTCCGCGACTACCTCTGGCGCTGGGACACCGACTGGTTCTGGTGCTCCCGGGCGCTCAAGGTCCAGGACACGCGGGTCCGGCGCTGGGTGCCGAAGAAGTACCTGCGGAGCTCCACGTACTGGAAGCTCATCGACCTGGAGAAGCGCTACCGGTTCAAGACCCGGTGGGACCTGCGCAAGGGCCTGCCGCCGCGCGAGGACGTCGTGCAGGACGTCGAGGTGCCGATCGACCGGCTGGTCGAGTTCATGGACGTGTTCGCCCGCGAGGTGCCGGTCGAGCCGGTCTGGTTCTGCCCGCTGCGGCAGCGCGACGCCGACGCCGTGTGGGAGCTCTACCGGCTCGACCCCGACGTGCTCTACGTCAACGTCGGGTTCTGGAGCAGCGTGGCGCTGGAGCCGGGCGAGGCGGACGGGACGCACAACCGGCTGGTGGAGCAGCTCGTCGACGACCTCGGCGGCCGCAAGTCGCTCTACAGCACCAGCTTCTACGACCGCGAGCACTTCTGGCGGCTCTACAACGGGCCGGTCTACGAGGTGCTCAAGAAGACGTACGACCCGGACGGGCGCCTGCTCGACCTGTACGACAAGTGCGTGGGTGGCAAGTGACAGGGGAGCGAGCAGCGATGTCGACGATGACGGTGGCGGACGCACTGGCGGCGGTCCTGGACGCGCCGGTGCGCTTCGAGGCGTTCGACGGCAGCAGGGCGGGGGACCCGGCGTCCGAGGTGGCCATCAAGGTGGTCCGCCCCGAGGCGCTGACCCACCTCGTGGTGGCGCCCGGCGAGCTCGGGATGGCCCGGGCGTACGTGAGCGGTGCGATGGAGGTCGAGGCCCCCGACCACTACACGCTGCTCAAGCTCATGCAGCGGCAGAAGTTCGCGAACCTCACCTGGCGGGAGCGCCTCGAGGTGCTCAAGGCCCTGGGCCCGCGGGTGCTGCACCTGGTCGAGCCGCCGCCGCAGGAGGTGGGCGCGAAGCGCTACCTGGCGGGGCTGCGCAAGCACACCGGCCGGCGCGACGCGATGGCGATCAGCCACCACTACGACGTCAGCAACACCTTCTACTCCTGGGTGCTCGGGCCCTCCATGGCCTACACCTGCGCGGTCTACCCGACCGACGACGCGACCCTGGAGCAGGCGCAGGAGGAGAAGTTCGACCTGGTCTGCCGCAAGCTCGGGCTGCGTCCCGGCATGCGCCTGCTCGACGTCGGCTGCGGCTGGGGCGGGATGGCGATGCACGCCGCCCGGCACTACGGCGTGTCCGTGGTCGCCGTGACGCTGTCGCGCCAGCAGGCCGAGTGGGGCCAGAAGGCCGCGGCCGACGCCGGCCTGTCCGGCCTGGTCGACATCCGCTTCCAGGACTACCGCGACGTGACCGAGACCGGCTTCGACGCGATCAGCTCCATCGGCCTCACCGAGCACATCGGCCTGGGCCAGCTGCCGTCCTACGCCGACGCCCTCGCGAGCAAGCTGGTCCCGCAGGGTCGCCTGCTCAACCACTGCATCACGCGGCCGGACGACCACAGCCCGGCGATCAGCAAGCGCGGCTTCATCCCGCGCTACGTCTTCCCCGACGGCGAGCTGCCCGGCGTCGGGCGCCTGGCGGCGGAGCTCCAGCGGGCCGGCCTCGAGGTCCGGCACGAGGAGAACCTGCGCGAGCACTACGCGAAGACCTGCGCGGCCTGGTGCGCCAACCTCGACGCCCACTGGGACGAGGCGGTCGCGGAGGTCGGGCTCGGCACGGCCAAGGTGTGGGCCCTGTACCTCGCCGGCTCGCGCATCGGCTTCGAGCAGAACGCGATCCAGCTGCACCAGATCCTCGCGGTCAAGACCGAGGGCGGCCGCTCGGGCATGCCGCTGCGCCCCGACTGGGAGCGGGCGACGAGCGTCGTCTGAGCCCGTCCCCACCCCCGTCTGACCCTGCTGCGCCTCGCTCGTCCTCCGTCTGGGCGAGCGAGCGGTCCGCCGGGTAGTCCCGGCGGGGGGTTGTCCCCGGTTCGGCTTCCCCGGGGGGCCTCGTCGCGGCAGAGTCCTCCTCGTGACCCCGCCCCCGTCCGCCAGCACCGCTCCGGCCCCTGCGCCCGGGACGCGGTCAGCGGCCGTGCGGCGCGCCACCCCCTAGACGGCGGGTGGCTGCGCCCTGAGGGGGGACCGCAGCCATCCGCCTCGGTCCTCCCGGGACCGCCCCGCCGGCCGCGTCGCGGACAGGAGGGGGCGGGGCGGCTCCGGCGGCCCGGTCTGGTGCCTGGTGCCTGGTGCCTGGTGCCTGGTGCAACGGCACGGGGACCAGCGGCTACTGCAGGGCGTCGGCGAGGTAGCGGTGCCGCAGGCGCGACGCGTCGTGCGGCAGCCCCAGGAGCTCCTGCGCCCTGCTGTCGCGGGTCCCGCCGTGGCGGGCGGCCAGCTCCCGCAGTGCCGCGTTGACGTCCGGGCGGGCGACCTCCACCCGGCGCAGGCGCATGCAGCGGCCGTCGTCGGTGTGCAGGCACAGCACGCCGCCGTGCTGGCTCGGGCGGAGCTCCAGGTGCTGCACGTGGTCGACCGTCGCGACGTGGTAGCGACCCAGCTGGCGGACGGCCACCCAGCTGGTGCCGACGACGACGCGGCGGGCCCAGAGCACGTGGCCCAGGACGACCAGGGACGCCGCCAGCGCGACGAAGGCCCCCGCCGCGCCCTGGGTCCACACGACGACCGGGACGAAGGCCAGCGCGACGACCAGCAGGCTCGTCAGCGCCTCCGACAGCGGGACGCCTGCCCGCGCGACCGACCGGCCCGGCAGGCGGCTGCGCAGCCAGGTGCGGCCGGTGGTCGGCGTCGCGGTGCGGCGCAGCTGCCGCGCCGCGGCGCGCTGCGTCGGGGGG
>JAOPWW010000480.1 GCA_025965495.1 Frankiales bacterium | reverse complement strand
GACGCCGGCGAGGTCGTCCCCGGCGGCACCCTCGGCCGCGGCCCGCGCGACCGACAGCACCGTCCCCTCGACCGGCGCGGCGACGGCGGCCCAGGCGAGGTCGGCGGCCCGGGCCAGACCGGCCCGGAGCTCGGCGGGTCCCGCGCCGGCCTCGGGCAGGTCCGCCCAGAGCCCGCGGAGCAGCTGGCTCAGGATCACCCCGGAGTTGCCGCGGGCGCCGAGCAGCGCGCCGCGGGACAGAGCGTGGACCGTGGCCGCCAGGTCGGGGCCGGCCGCCTGGACCGCCTCCTGGGCGGCCTGCATCGTCAGCAGCAGGTTGGTGCCGGTGTCGCCGTCGGGCACGGGGTAGACGTTGAGGGCGTCGACCTCCTCGCGGGCCGCCCGCAGCGCCTCGACCCCGGCAGCGCACCAGCGGCGCAGCGCGGCGGCGTCGAGCACCTGCAGCACGCCGCTCCCTCGCCGCCGGGGGCCGTCGGCTCGGCCCGGGTCGCGAGGCTAACCCGGGGGTGCGACAGGACCTCGACCACGACTCGCCCCGCACCGCCCGCTGGTAGTGTCGTGCTGTCGTCCGGCGGTGCCGGCGCGACCCTCCCCTTCACCTGACTGTCTGGAGAACTACCGTGGCTGCCACCTGCGACGTCTGCGGCAAGGGCCCCGGCTTCGGCATGTCCGTGAGCCACTCGCACCGCCGCACCCGCCGTCGCTGGAACCCGAACATCCAGACGGTCCGGGCGATGGTCGGCAAGGCCGGCAAGACGCCCAAGAAGCTCGGCGTCTGCACCTCGTGCCTCAAGGCCGGCAAGGTCGCCCGCGCCTAGCAGCGCCCGCTCCTCCGCACCACGCGTACGCCGTCTGGCAGGCCCCCTCGAGGCCCTGTCCAGGCGGCGTACGCGTGTGTACGCTCCCGCGCAGTCGCACGCTCTCGGACTCGAGTGACCGGTACGACTCGGTCCCGCGGAGCGTGGGGCCGTCCCGCAAGGAGAGAGACACGCACATGGCACAGGGCGCAGTGAAGTGGTTCAACGCCGAGAAGGGCTTCGGCTTCATCGCCGTCGACGGCGGCGGCGCGGACGTCTTCGTCCACTACAGCGCGATCCAGTCCGACGGCTACCGCTCGCTCGACGAGGGCCAGCGCGTCGAGTTCGAGATCACCCAGGGCCAGAAGGGCCCGCAGGCCGACGCGGTGCGCCCGATCTGAGTCCTGCCTGTCGCACGACGCGAGGCCCGGTCCCCCGTCGGGGGCCGGGCCTCGCCGCGTCGGGGGCCGTCTGGGAGGCTGGGGCCATGAGCTGGTGGTACTGCCTGACGCACAGCACGGTCGAGCAGGGCGTGGGGTGCCGCTCCGGCGACCGCCTCGGCCCCTACGACAGCGAGGCCGACGCCGCCTCGGCCCTGCAGAAGGCCCGGGAGCGGACCGCCGAGCAGGACGCCCGCGACCGGGCCGACCGGGGCGACGCGTAGCCGCCGACGTCGTCGTCCTCGGGACGGCGAGCCAGGCACCGACCCGCACGCGCAACCACGTGTCGGTGCTGGTGCGGCTCGACGGTCCCTGGGGACGGCTCGGGCTGCTCGTCGACTGCGGCGAGGGGACCCAGCGCCAGCTCGTCCACGCCGGCGTCGCCAGCAGCAGCATCGACGCCGTCGCGGTCACCCACGCCCACGGCGACCACTGCATGGGTCTGCACGGGGTCCTCGCGCGCATGGTCCTGGACGGCCGGACGGCACCGGTCCCGCTGGCCTGCCCGGCCTCGGCCGTTCCCCGGCTGCAGCTGCTCACCGACTTCGCCCTCGCCGGCGGCGCGCCGTTCGCCCTGCAGTGGCGACCGGCCGCCGAGGACCGGCCCGACGTCGTGCTGCAGGGCCCGGGCTGGCGGGTGGAGACCGCGCCGCTCGCTCACCGCGTGCCGACCGTGGGCTACCGCGTCGTCGAGGACGACGGCCGGCGGCTGCTCCCGGAGCGGCTCGCCCAGGCGGGCGTGGCCGGGCCCGACGTCGGGCGGCTGCAGCGGGGCGAGACCGTGGCCGGCGTCGTGCTGGAGGACGTCAGCGCGCTGCGGCCCGGGCGCAGCGTCGCCGTCGTCATGGACACCGCCCTCGGTGACGGAGCCCGTGCCCTGGCGGCCGGCGTCGACCTGCTCGTGGTCGAGGCGACCTACCTCGACGCCGACGAAGGCCTGGCCGAGGCGCACCGCCACCTCACCGCCCGGCAGGCGGCCCGCCTGGGCCGCGAGGCCGGTGCGCGACGCGTCGTGCTGGTCCACCTCTCGCAGCGGTACCCGTCGCTGGAGGGGCACCTGCGGGAGGCGTCCGAGGAGCACCCGGACGTCGTCGTGGCGTCCGACCTCGACGTGGTCGCACTGCCGCCGCGCCTGCCCTAGTAGTGCCGCCAGCCGCCCTCGGGGAAGGGCCGGCCGTCCAGGTCGACGACACCGCTGCCCTCGCGGACCCGGCCGACCCCGGTGAGCCCCAGCTCCTCCGCCTGCGCGAGCAGGCCGAGCGGGACGGTCGCCAGCACCCCGTGGTCCTCCCCGCCGTGCAGGCCGTCGTCACGGGTCGCGGCAGGGGCGAGCGGCAGGGCCGCGGCGTCGAGCTCCACCCCGACCCGGCTGGCTGCGCACAGCCGCCCGAGGTCGACCAGGAGCCCGTCGGACAGGTCGCACATCGCGGTCGCCCCGAGCTCGGCGAGCGCGGGCCCGAGGGCGTACGGCGGGGTCGGGCACAGGTGGCGCTCCACCACCGGTCCGGACCGCACGCCGTCCTGCAGCGCCCGCAGCCCGGCCCCGGACCCGCCGAGCCCGGGCGACACGACGACGACGTCCCCGGGGCCGGCTCCCGACCGCAGGACCGGTCGGCGGCCGGCGAGGTCGCCCAGCGCGGTGACGCTGACGACCAGCAGCTCGCCGCGCACGGTGTCCCCGCCGACGACGGAGGCCCCGACCAGCGCCGCCTCGTCCCGCAGGCCGTCCGCCAGGCCGTCGGCCCAGACCGCGGGCAGGTCCGGCGGGGCGACCAGACCGACCAGCAGGGCCGTCGCCGTGCCGCCCATCGCCATGACGTCGGCGAGGTTCGCCGCGGCGGTCTTGCGTCCGACGTCGTAGGCGCTGCACCAGTCGCGGCGGAAGTGGACGCCGTCGACGGCGAGGTCGGTGGTGGCGACGACCCGGCCGTCCGGTGCGGCCACGACGGCGGCGTCGTCGCCGGGTCCGAGCAGCACCTGAGGACCGGCGGACAGGCGCGCCAGCACCCGGGCGACGAGGGCGTCCTCGCCCAGCGATCGTGCGGTGGCGCCTGCGGTAGCGTCCGCCACGTCTCACCCCGTCCAGCTCGAGAGGGGACCCGGTCCTCGTGGTCCAGGCGTACATCCTCATCCAGACCGAGGTCGGCAAGGCCGCGGCCGTGGCGGCCGCCATCGGCGGTCTCGCCGGCGTCGCCCAGAGCGAGGACGTCACGGGTCCGTACGACGTGATCGTGCGCCTCGAGGCCGACTCCATGGACGAGCTCGGACGGCTCGTCGTCGAGGGCATCCAGGGCGTGGACGGCATCACCCGCACGCTCACCTGCCCCGTCGTCCACCTCTGAGACAGCTGTCTCCCCGCGGGCTGCTCGCAGCCCTGCCCCTGCTCCTGCTCGTGGGCTGCACCTCGAGCGGTCCCGCACCCGTGCCCCGCGCCACCGCGCCGGTCGCGGTCCCGGTCCCGACGTCGACCGCCGTCGAGGTCGTGTCCTCGTGCGGCGCCCTGCTCCGGGCGCTGCCGGAGGAGATCGGCGAGGGCCTCAAGCGCCGCAAGGTGCTCGGCGACCCGCTGCGCACCGCGGCCTGGGGTGACCCCGCCGTCACGCTGGAGTGCGGCGTCGCGCGGCCCACGCGGCCGGAGCCGCCGATCGAGGTCGGCCCCAACGACGACGGCCCGCTGGTCGCCTTCACCACCCACGACGTCGGCGCCGCCACCCGCTTCACCACGAGCGACCGCTCGGTGACGGTCGCCGTCACGGTGCCGGACGTCTACGACGGCCAGGTCCTCGTCGACCTCACCGGGCCGCTGCGCGCGCTCCCGACGCCGTCCCCCGCGCCCGGGAGCTGAGTGCCCTACCGGAGCAGTCCGGGCCGCCGCCGCAGGGCCGCCTGCACCAGCGCGTCGACCAGCTCGGGGTAGGCCACCCCGGACGCCGCCCACATGCGGGGGAACATCGAGGTGCTCGTGAACCCCGGCATGGTGTTGACCTCGTTGACGGTCAGGGCGCCGTCGTCGCCGACGAAGAAGTCCACCCGGGCCAGGCCCTCGCAGCCCAGCGCCCGGTAGGCCCGGACCGCCGCCGTCTGCAGGGCCTCGGTCACGCCGTCCGGGAGCTCCGCCGGGACGGTCAGCTCGGTGGCGGCGTCGAGGTACTTGGCCTCGAAGTCGTAGAAGTCGTAGTCGCCGACGACCCGCACCTCGGCCGGCAGGCTCGCCCGCGGGCCGTCGGCCGTCTCCAGCACCCCGCACTCGACCTCGCGCCCGACGACGGCGGCCTCCACCAGCACCTTGGGGTCGGAGGCGAACGCGACCTCCAGGGCGGCGTCGAGGCCGGCGAGGTCCGTGACGCGGGTGATGCCGATGCTGGACCCGCCCCGGGCCGGCTTCACGAACACCGGGAGCCCGAGGGCCAGGACGGCCTCGCGGTCGACCGGCTCCCCCGACCGCACCTGCACCGACGGGGCGACCGCGAGGCCCTCCTCGCGCAGGAGCACCTTCGCCACGGCCTTGTCCATGGCGGCGGCGCTGGCGAGCACGCCGCTGCCGACGTAGGGCACCCCGGCCATCTCGAGCAGCCCCTGGACGGTGCCGTCCTCGCCGTAGGGCCCGTGCAGGACCGGGAAGACGACGTCGACCGCACCGAGCAGGGCGGCGCCGTCCTCCAGGGGCACCAGGCCGACCGTGGGGTCACCGGGCAGCGCGACCGCCGGCCCGTCCTTGACCGAGGGGAGCTCGCGGCCGGAGATGGTCAGCTGCGAGGGGTCGTCGGGCGCGAGCACCCACCGGCCCTGCGGCGTGATGCCGATCGCGACGACGTCGTAGCGCTCGCGGTCCAGGGCGGCGAGGACGCTGCCGGCGGAGACGCACGAGATCGCGTGCTCGGTGCTCTGACCGCCGAACAGGACGGCCACCCGGGTCCTCGTCATGCGCGGCACCCTAGCCAGGACAGCACGCCCGGCTGCGTCAGCGCGCCGACGCCGGCGATCACCGGCACCGCTCCGCCAGCTCCCGCAGGGGCGGCTCGTAGGCCTCCCCGAAGGTCGGGAAGGCATGGACGACGTCGGTCAGCACGGACAGGGGGACCTGCGCGCGGACGGCCAGGACGGCCTCCGACAGCCACTCGTCCGCCCGCGGCCCGATCGCCGAGGCCCCGACCAGCACGCCCCTGCCGCGGTCGGCGGTGAGGACCAGCCGGCCCCCGCCCGCGCCCTCGGTCGCGGCCCGGGCGACCTCACCGAGGTCCATGACGGCGGTGATCGCGTCGATGCCGGCGTCCCGGGCGGTGGCCTCGTCCATGCCGACGCTGGCGACCGCCGGCGAGGTGTAGACCGCGCGCGGGACCGCCCGGTAGTCGGCCGTCCGGTCCCCGCCGAGCAGGTTCTCGGTGACGACCCGCGCCTGGTAGTTGGCGGTGTGCGTGTAGGGCGCGGTGCCGGTGACGTCGCCGGCCGCCCACACGTGCTGCTGGCCCTCGACCCGACAGTGGTCGTCGGTGGGGAGCGGCCCGTCGACCTCGACGCCGAGCACCTCGAGCCCCAGCCCCTCGGTCGTCGGCCGCCGTCCGGTGGCGGTGAGCACCCGGGCGACGTCGAGAACGCCGTCGTCGGACAGGTGCACCCGCGCGCCGCCGTCCGCGCCGGGCTCGAACCGCTCCGCGCTGACGCCCAGCCGCACGTCGACGCCGTCGGCGCGCAGGGCGTCCGCCAGCAGGGCGGCCACGCTGGGCTCCTCCTTGCCGAGCAGGTGCTCGCCGGGGTCGACCAGGACCACCCGGGTGCCGAAGCGGGCGAACGACTGCGCCTGCTCGACGCCGACCGCTCCCCCGCCCAGCACCAGCAGGCTCGCCGGCCGGTCCTGCGCCGACAGCGCCTCGTCGCTGGTCCAGGTCGGGACGTCGTCCAGCCCGGGGAGGTCGGGGACGACGGCGGTGCTCCCCGTCGCCACCACCAGGTCGGTGTACGCGAGCTCCCGGCCCTCGACCGCCACGACGCCGTCCCGGACGACCCTCCCCCGGCCGCGGACCAGCACGACGCCCGCCTCCTCCAGCTCCCCGGCGGCGCCGGCGTCGTCGCGGTGCTCGGCGACCTCGTCGCGCCGCTGCACCGCCTGCCGGAAGGCGAGGTCGTCGTCGTCGAGAGCCGGCCGGGACGAGGCCCCGCCGAGGTCGACGAGCCGCTGCGCGTCGTGCCGGGCCTCGGCGCTGCGCAGGACCGCCTTGCTCGGCATGCACGCCACGTACGGGCACTCGCCCCCCACGCGCAGGGCCTCGACCAGGGCGACCGACCGGCCGGCCTCCGCCAGCGCCGTCGCGATGCTCTCGCCGGCCGAGCCGGCCCCCAGGATGACGACGTCGAAGGTGTCCACGTCTCAGCCCTGCCCACTGGCTCCGGTCGGGCACACCTCCAGCAGGGGGCAGGCCGTGCAGGTCCTGCAGTGCTCGACGCACTTGCGGGGCTCGGCGTAGTCGCGCTTGGGGTGACCGCTCCCGCGACACAGCGGGGTCCGGGTCAGGCAGTGGTGGATGCCGTGCTCGACGACGAGCGCGTGCAGCACCTCCCAGGAGACCCCGCCGGTGTCCTGCCCGGCGAGGTCCTCCCGGACGGCGGCGTAGGAGGCGGCCGGGTCGACCAGGCCGAGGCGGCCGAGGACCCGGCGCAGGTAGGCGTCGACGACCGGGACGTGCTGCCCGGCGGCGAACGCGAGCAGGGTGTCGGCCGTCTCGGGCCCCACCTGGGGCAGGGCAAGCAGCCGCGCGCGGGCGTCGGGGGCGGCGAGCACCGTCGGCAGTCCCCCGGCGGCCAGGACGGCGGCGGCCAGGCGCGGCAGCAGGCGCGCCCGGGTCGGGGGGTAGGCCACGCCGACCAGCAGCGGCTGCAGGACGGCCGGGTCGGCGGCGGCGAGGGCCTCCCAGGTGCTCAGGCCGGCGGCGTCCAGGCGCAGCAGCGCCTGCTCGACCCGCTCCCACCGGGACTGCTGGCACAGGACGGCGCCGAGCAGCAGCTCGTCCGCGCGGGGCAGGTCGGGCAGCAGGACGGGCCACCACCACGGCTCCTCGCCGTAGTGCGCGAGCAGCCGGGTCGCGACGTCGCCGAGGGTCGCCGGGGTCCTCGTCGTCGGCACGGTCGTCGCCAGCGTCCTCGTCGTCGGCACGGTCGTCGGCAGCGTCCTCGTCGTCGGCACGGTCGTCGCCAGCGTCTCGGGGGTCGCCAGGGTCAGAGGGTGTCCAGCGCGCGGAGCAGGTCCTCGACGAGGTCGGCCGGGTCCTCCAGGCCCACGCTGACGCGGACCGCCGCGGGGTCGATCCCCGCGGCGTGCAGGGCGGCGTCGTCGAGCTGGCGGTGGGTGGAGGTCGCGGCGTGGCTGGTCTTGCTGCGGACGCCGCCGAGCGACGTCGCGTTCTCCACCAGCGAGAGCGCGTCGCACAGCGCGAGGCCGGCGGCCCGGCCGCCGCGCGGCGTGATGGTCACGCAGGCGCCGTAGCGGCCCTCGTCGAACAGCTTCACGGCCAGCTCGTGAGAGGGGTCGGACGGCAGGCCCGGGTGCTGGACCTTCACGACGGCGGGGTGGCCCTCGACCGCGGTGGCGACCGCGAGCGCGCTGCGGCAGGCCCGGTCGACCCGCAGCGGCAGCGTGGCGAGCCCGCGGTGGAGCAGGAACGCCTCGTCGGGAGCCAGCGCGCCCCCGAGCTCGACCCGGTCGTGCTTGACCCGGGCGAGCAGCTCGGGCCGCCCGACGGCCACGCCGCCCGTGGCGTCGCTGTGGCCTCCGAGGTACTTGGTGGCGCTGTGCACGACGACGTCGACGCCGTGCTCGAGCGGCCGGCAGACGGCCGGCGAGGCGAAGGTCGCGTCGACCGCGAACACCAGCCCGGCCTCCCGGGCGATCGCGGCCAGGCCCGGGAGGTCGCTCACCGTCATCGTCGGGTTGGCCATCACCTCGCCCCACAGGACCGTCGTCTCGGGCCGGACCGCGGCCCGCACGGCGTCGAGGTCGCGGGCGTCGGCGAACGTCGTCTCGACGCCGAAGCGGGCGAGCACCCGGGCCAGCAGGCCCCAGGTCCCGCCGTAGACCTCGCGGGGCGCGACGACGTGCGCACCGGCGTGCGTGAAGGTCATGAGGACGGTCGAGATCGCGGCCATGCCGGAGGCGAACGGCTGCCCGACGACCTCGCCGTCGACGTGCACGCCCTCGAGCGCCGCGACCGCCTGCGCGAAGGTGTCGGAGGTGGGGTTGTCGACCCGGCTGTAGGAGTAGCCGGGGACGTCGCCGTTCATCGTGTCGGCGTAGGCCTGTGCGCTGTCGAAGGAGAAGGCGGCCGACCGGTAGACCGGCAGGCCCAGCGGCACCTGCGGGAAGACGGGGAACGCCGGACCGTGGACCGCGCGGGTGTTCTCGCCGGAGCTCATGCCGTCAGTCTGCCGCTACTCGCTGCGGGCCTCGCGGCCCATGAGCGCCTTGATCACCTCGCGCGGCGAGAGGCCCTCGTGGCAGACCGCGACGACCTGCTCGGTGATCGGCATGTCGACGTCGTGCTTGCGCGCCAGGTCCAGGATCGAGCGGCAGCTCTTGACGCCCTCGGCGGTCTGCTGCTTCTGCGCGAGGATCTCCTCGAGCGTCTGGCCGCGCCCGAGCTTCTCGCCGAAGGTCCGGTTGCGCGACAGGGGCGAGCTGCAGGTGGCGATGAGGTCCCCGAGGCCGGCCAGGCCCGAGAACGTCAGCGGGTCGGCGCCGAGGACGACGCCGAGCCGGGCGGTCTCGGCCAGCCCGCGGGTCATGAGGGAGGCCTTGGTGTTGTCGCCGAGGCCCATGCCCTCGGCCATGCCGGTGGCGAGCGCGATGACGTTCTTGACCGCACCGCCGAGCTCGCACCCGACGACGTCGGTGTTCGAGTAGGGCCGGAAGTAGCGGGTCATCGAGGCGGCCTGCAGGCGCTCGGCCGCGGCTCCGTCCGTGCAGGCCACGACGGTGGCTGCCGGCTGGCCGAGGGCGATCTCCTTGGCCAGGTTCGGCCCGCTGACGACGGCGACCTGCGTGGCCGGGACGTCGGCGACCTCCGCCATGACCTCGCTCATGCGCTTGAGGGTCCCGAGCTCGACCCCCTTCATGAGGCTGACCAGGACCG
Organism: Frankiales bacterium; assembly: GCA_025965495.1. GTDB lineage: Bacteria > Actinomycetota > Actinomycetes > Mycobacteriales > SCTD01 > RYN-122. The sequence goes on along the minus strand of JAOPWW010000480.1, from coordinate 4,572 downwards.
CGCCGGGCGCGAGGCCTCCGGCGACGGCGGCGAGGTTCGCGCGCAGGCTCTGCGACGGCACCGCCAGCACGACGAAGTCCGCGCCCGCGACCGCCTCCAGCGGGTCGGAGGTCGCCGTCAGGTTGTCGGGCAGCCGCAGCCCCGGCAGGTAGTCGGGGTTCTCGTGGGTCGCGTTGACGGCGTCGGCGAGCTCCTGCCGCCGCGCCCACAGCACGACGTCGGTACCGGCGTCGGCCAGGACCTTGCCGAACGCGGTCCCCCACGAGCCCGTCCCGAGCACCGCCGCGCGCGTCACGCCGTCCTCCGCTGGTCGTGCCGGTCGGTGCCGCCGCCGGGTCCGCCGGTCGACGGGCGCGGGGCGTGCCGGGAGCGCGCTGCCTGCCGCTGGTGGACCCCCTCGGGGGCCTTCTCGCCGCGCAGCTCCTCGACGATCGCCGTGATCGCACCCATGATCTCGTCCGTCACGGCGTCCAGGAGCTCGGCGGTGTGCTCGCGGCCCTGGAAGGCGGACAGGTCGACCGGCGGGCCGGCCACGACCTGCACCGTCGCCGGCACGTGGACCTTGTTGCCGCGGTAGCTGTCGAGCAGCCGCTCGGCGCCCCACTGCCCGATCGGCACGACCGGTGCGCCGGACATGAGCGCGAGGCGGGCGACGCCGGTGCGGGCCTGCATCGGCCACTTGTCCGGGTCGCGGCTGACGGTGCCCTCGGGGTAGACGACGACGCACTCGCCGGCCTGCAGCGCCGCGACGGCGTCCTCGAGCGCCTGGGCGGCGTCGGCGGTGCCGCGGTGGACCGGGATCTGCTGGGCCCCGCGCATGATGCGGGCGACCGGGCCCCAGCCCTGGAACAGGGTGCTCTTGGCGAGGAACCGCGCGAGGCGGCCCGCGCCGAACACGACGAAGTCGGCCAGCACGATCGGGTCGGCGTGCGAGATGTGGTTGGCCGCCAGGACGACACCGCCCTGGGCGGGGACGTGCTCGAGGCCGCGCCAGGTCTTGCGGGTCAGCAGCACGCACAGCGGCTTAAGCACGAACGCCGCGACCGCGTAGTAGGGGCCGTACTCCCGCAGGGTCACCCGCCGTCCCCGCATGGGCTCTCCCGTCTCGTCGTGGGCCCGACCGGGCCCGCCGGAAGTGTCCCGCGCCACGTCCCGGCCTGTCGAGCAGCCCCCCTGGCAGGCTGTCCGGGTGCCGCTGCCCCCAGCCCGCTGGGGCCTCGTCGTGCCGGTCAAGCACCTGCCGCTGGCCAAGACCCGGCTGCGCCCCTACGACGACGACGTCCGCCGGGCGCTCGCCCTCGCGATGGCCTGCGACGTCGTCGTCGCGGCCGCGGCCTGCCCGCTCGTGGTCGGGGTCCTCGTGGTGACCAGCGACGCCGACGCCGCCCGGGCGCTGGCCCGCCTCGGCGCACGGACCGCGCCCGACGACCCCGACGACGGCCTCAACGCAGCACTGGAGCACGGCGCCGAGCTGCTCCGCGCGGACGACGCCGACCTGGGGGTGGCCGCCCTCGCCGCCGACCTGCCGGCCCTTCGCCCAGGCGACCTGGCGGCGGCGCTCGGCGCGCTCGGGACGGGGCGGGGCGTCGTCGCCGACCACCTCGGCACCGGGACGACGCTGCTGGCCGCCGCCCCCGGCTCGGTGCTGCGCGCCGGCTACGGACCGGGGTCGTTCTCCCGCCACCTGTCCGGCGGCGCGGTCGACCTGCCGGCGGCGGCGGGGCTGCGGCTCGACGTCGACACCCCCGAGGACCTCGCGGCCGCGCTCCGTCTCGGGGTCGGGCCGCGCACGGCGGCGGTCGCGGCGGGCCTGCCGTGACCGTGCCGGCCACCGTGCGCACCTACGACGCGGCGACCCGCAGCGGGGACCTGCTGCGCGACGACGGCCGACCGCTCCGGTTCGACGCTGCGGCGCTGGACCCCCGGGTGCGCTCGCTGCGCCCAGGGCAGCGCGTCCACTGCCGGCTGGGGCCGGACGACGTCGTCGTGGCGGTCGTCCTGGCCGGGTTGTCGCCCCTGTGGCCCCTGCCGTCCACCTGACCGGGGCACGATGGCCGCATGAGCAGCGAGCTGCAGGCGGCCCCGGCGGACCCCGTGGTGCCCGAGGCGCTGCCGGACGGGCGGTTCCTCAACCGCGAGGTGTCCTGGCTGGACTTCAACCAGCGGGTGCTCGAGCTCGCCGAGGACCCCGGCGCACCCCTGCTGGAGCGGGCCAAGTTCCTGGCCATCTTCGCCAGCAACCTCGACGAGTTCTTCATGGTCCGGGTCGCCGGCCTCATGCGGCGGCAGAAGACCGGCCTCGGGGTCCGCAGCGCCGACGGCCTCGGGACCCGCGAGCAGCTCGCCCTGGTCGCCGAGCGGGCCGGTGAGCTCGCCGGCCGCCACGCCCGCTGCTTCCGCGACGACGTCCGCCCCGCCCTGGCCGACGCCGGGATCCGGGTCGTGCTCTGGCGCGACCTCGACCCCGCGCAGCACGCCCCGCTGCACGACTACTTCCGCCGCCAGGTGTTCCCGGTCCTGACCCCGCTCGCCGTCGACCCGGGGCACCCGTTCCCCTACATCAGCGGCCTGTCGCTGAACCTCGCCGTGCTCGTCCGCGACCCGGTGACGGCCAGCGAGCACTTCGCCCGGGTGAAGGTCCCGAACAACGTCGCGCGCTTCGTCCGGGTCGACGGTCAAGACGGCGGCGCGAGCTGGCTTCCGCTGGAGGAGCTCATCGGGGCGAACCTCGACGCCCTGTTCCCCGGGCTGGACGTCACCGGCCACCACGCCTTCCGGGTCACCCGCAACGCCGACCTCGAGGTCGAGGAGGACCGGGACGCCGACCTGCTGCAGGCGCTCGAGCGCGAGCTGGCCCGGCGCCGGTTCGGCCCCGTCGTGCGGCTCGAGGTCGGCGACGACATGGACGAGGAGGTCCTGGACCTGCTGGTCCGCGAGCTCGAGATCACGCCCGCCGACGTCGTGACCGTGCCCGGCCTGCTGGACCTCGCCTCGCTGTGGCAGCTGTACGGCGTCGACCGGCCCGAGCTCAAGGACGAGCCCTTCGTCCCGGCGACCCACCCGCGCCTGGCCGAGGGCGAGCACGCCGCCGACGTCTTCGCCGCCCTGCGCGAGGCCGACGTCCTGGTGCACCACCCCTACGACTCGTTCGCGACGTCGGTCCAGCGCTTCGTGGAGCAGGCCGCGTCCGACCCGCACGTCCTGGCGATCAAGATGACCCTCTACCGGACCTCGGGCGACTCCCCCATCGTCGACGCGCTCATCGACGCCGCCGAGGCCGGCAAGCAGGTCGTCGTGCTCGTGGAGATCACCGCGAGGTTCGACGAGCAGGCCAACATCACCTGGGCTCGGGCGCTGGAGCGGGCCGGCTGCCACGTCGTCTACGGCCTGGTCGGGCTCAAGACGCACTGCAAGACCTGCCTGGTGGTGCGGCAGGAGAAGGGCCAGCTGCGGCGCTACGCGCACCTGGGCACCGGCAACTACAACCCCAAGACCGCCCGGACCTACGAGGACCTCGGCCTGCTGACCGCCGACGCCGAGGTCGGCACCGACCTCACCGACCTGTTCAACACCCTCACCGGCTACAGCCGCCAGACCGCCTACCGCACCCTCATGGTCGCCCCCCACGGCGTGCGGGCCGGGCTGGTCGAGCGGATCGACGCCGAGGCGGAGCACGCCCGGCAGGGCCGTCCGGCGCAGGTCCGGATCAAGGCCAACAGCATCGTCGACGAGAAGGTCATCGACGCCCTCTACCGGGCCAGCCGGGCGGGCGTCCCCGTGCAGCTGCTCGTACGCGGGATCTGTACCCTGCGCCCCGGGGTGCCGGGGCTGTCGGAGACGGTCCGGGTCCGCAGCGTCCTCGGCCGCTTCCTCGAGCACTCACGCGTCATGGTGTTCGGCACGGGCGAGCGGGCCCAGGTCTGGATGGGCAGCCCCGACCTCATGCACCGCAACCTCGACCGCCGGGTCGAGACGCTCGTACGGGTCAAGGACCCGGCTGTGCAGGCCCAGCTGCTCGACCTGCTCGACCGGGCCTCCGCCGACGACGTCGGGCGCTGGGAGCTGCGCAGCGACGGCTGCTGGGACCGGCTCCCGCGGCCGGGCGAGCCGTCCCGAGACCTGCAGGCCGACCTGCTGCGGCGCAGCTCGGCCCGGACGCAGGAGCGGCCCGAGGCGCGGCCCGAGCGGTGGTCGGGCGACGCCTGAGCCGCTCCTGCGGCCGGGCTGCTGCTAGGAGTTGCCGCCCGCGTCCCGGCCGTCGCCCTGGGTCTTCGCCGACCCGGCGGCCTTCTTCGCGACGGCCTTGGCGGCCGGAGCGCTCTTGGCGGCCGGGGCCTTCTTCGCCGCCGGCGCCTTCTTCGCGGCCGGCGCCTTCGTGGCTGCGGGGGCCGTGCCCTCGGCCGCGCCGGTCTTGGTCGCCGGACCGCCGGTAGCGGTGCCGTCGCCCGGTCGCCCGTCCTGGCCGCCCTTGACCGGGGCCGTCTGCTTCGTCGCGACCGGCCCGGCAGGGAGCGTCGGGGCCTTCTTCGCGGCCGGCGGCTGCTTGCCGCGCCCGAGCCCGGCCGCCGCGCC
>JAOPWW010000447.1 GCA_025965495.1 Frankiales bacterium | reverse complement strand
CCGGGCGGGCGGCTGCGGCGCAGCTCCGAGGGCCGGGGTCACCGGTGCACGTGTGCCGCTCATGTCGGACCCGCTCCCGGGCCCGGACGGGCCACTGGGCCGGACCCTACGCCGCTTCGGCCGCGCCGACGAGACCCTGCCGTCGGTCGTCCCGCCGCTGCCCGCGGGACCGGGTCAGTCCGGGCAGGGGCGGTAGGTCATCGACGACGTGTGCACGCGCCCGTGCTCGGTCCAGGGCCGGCCGCAGCGGTGGCACAGGTCGGCCTGCGGGTCGGGCACGTAGCCCTCGCGGGGCCTGTCCTCGCCGATCTGGGGCGGACCCATGAACGAGAACAGCAGGCGCTCGAACAGTCCCAGCCGGCCGTCGCTGCTGCCGGTGCGTCTCCTCATGGTGTCCTCCGGTGTTCCCGTGTGCGGGCGCCTCACGCGGCCTGGAAGCTGCGCCGGGACAGGCCGACCATGTAGCCGTCGACGGTCGTCGTGACGGGTGCGGTCGGGTCGGTGGCGGCGCCGAGGGTCACGAACAGCGGCGTGAAGTGCTCGACCGTGGGGTGCGCGTAGCGCAGACCCGGCGCACGGGTGCGGAACGCCGACAGCTCCTCGACGTCGCCACGGGCGAGGGCGTCGGCGACCCAGGCGTCGAAGTCCGACGACCAGCCCGGGACGACGTCGGGGCGGCGCCAGTCGACGTGCTGCAGGCCGTGGGTCATGAACCCCGAGCCGATGACCAGCACGCCCTGCTCGCGCAGGGTGCTCAGGCGCCGGCCGATCTCGAGGAGCTTCGCCGTGGAGGCGTGCGTCGGGAGGCTCAGCTGCAGCACGGGGACGTCGGCGTGCGGGTACATGACCTTCAGCGGCACCCATGCCCCGTGGTCCAGGCCGCGGCCGCGGTGCTCGTAGAGGTCCTCGGTGTCGGGCATCACGGACTGCACGAGCCGGGCCAGGCCGGACGCCTCAGGCGTGTCGTAGCGCATGTCGAAGTAGGTCTGGGCGAAGCCGCCGAAGTCGTAGACGAGCTCGGTCGAGACCGTGCTGCTGATCGCGAGGCTCTCGGACTCCCAGTGCGCGGAGACGATGACGATCGCGCGCGGCTTGGGCAGGTCCCGGGCCCAGAGCGCGAGCTGCTCCATCCACGCCGCGTCCTCGAACAGCGGCGGGGCGCCGTGGCTGAGGTAGAGCGACGGCAGGGCGCCGTCGTCGGGCGTCCAGGCCTGGTGGGGCCGGGTCCGGTCGAGGGAGTCGACGAGGTCCAGGTGCCGGGCGAACGGGTGGCGCGGGTCGATCCCCGCGTCGGCGGCGGCTGTGGTGCTGCGGGTCGGGTCCGTCAGGCTCATGCGGGGCTCCGGTGGTGTCGCTTCAAGGTTGCAAGACTCACCGTACGCCGAGAAGCTTCAGTCTTCAACCTCTTCGAGGGCTGCGGCGATCCGGCCGGCGATCCGGCGCAGCTCCTGCAGGTCGCGGCGCGTGAGCACGTCGACGACGGTCCGCCGCACCTCGGCGACGTGCCCGGGAGCAGCTGCCTCGAGCGCGTGCATCCCCGCGTCGGTGAGGCGGGCGAGCTGGACCCGGCGGTCGGTGGGGGAGGGCAGCCGCTCGGTCCAGCCGCGGCTCTCCAGCGACCCGAGGGCGTGGGTCAGGCGGGAGGGGATCATCCCCACGCCCTTCGCGAGGGCGCTCAGCGGCAGGGTCCGGTCCGGCGCCTCCGACAGCAGCACCATGATCATGTAGTAGACGTGCTTGATGCCGGCCTGCTCGCGCAGCTGCCGGTCCAGCTGCTGGGGCAGCACGGTCAGCACGCGGACGAGGGGCAGCCAGGCCGCCAGCTCCTCGTCGTCCAGCCAACGCGGAGCGGGCACCGCGTCCGGCTCCCCGGGCTCCGGCACGGTCCGCCTCCTGTCCTCGCCGGGCCCCGTCCCTGCACCGGGGCTCCGCACAGCCAAGCAGCCGACGTCGAGGACGGCCCTCGCCGCCCCGGTCGGGGTAGGTTCCTCCCCGGTTCAGCAGGGAGCCGACCGATCGGCGCTGCCCGGGCCCGCGCGCGCCCTGCTGACGAGGTGGACCGCGATGCCCGACGAGCACGACCTGCGGTCGGCAGGCGGCACCCGCGGCCGGACGAGCTGGCAGGGTCGCAGCGACCTCGACCTGGCCCGCCGGCAGCTCGAGGCGGTCGAGGCCTACAACGCCTCGCGCCGCCAGAGCGAGGAGGCGCTGGCCGCGACCGTGCGCAGCCGCGAGATGCGCATGGACAGCGCCCGGCGCCTCGAGGTCCTGCGGCGGGAGCACGACGCCCTGGTGCAGCGCAGCCACGAGCAGCTCGCGCTGACCGGGGGGCTCCTGCGGAGCGCCGGCAGCCCCCGGGTCGTGGTCGCGCACCGGAACGCCTGGTTCGTCGACCGGGTGAGCAGCGGGCTGGCCGACCGCGGGCTGCAGGTCGTCGCGCGGGTCGACAACGGCGCGGAGACCGTCGGGCTCGTCGTCGCCGAGCAGCCGGACCTGCTGCTGGTCGAGGACACCCTGGCGATGGTGCCGGGGGAGCAGGTCGTCGCCCGCCTGCGGACGCTCTGCCCCGACCTGCTCATCGCCGCCCACGTGGCCCACGGCGACCAGGTCGACCTGTTCCTGCGGGCGGGCGCCGCCGGCGTCTTCACCCGCCGGGTGCCCCCCGCCGACGTCGCGGCCAGCATCGTCGACCTGCTGGGCGTCTAGCCCGGGCGCCGAGGCACACGCGGCCCGACCACCGACACTGGGACGTGCCCCCGACCGTCCGGACCCGTGCGCTGCTCGCGGCCGTCCTGCTCTCCGGGCTCCTGTCCGCGTGCGGCGGGCAGCCCCCGCCGGCGTCCTGCCGGGCCACGGCGCCCGGGGCGCGGCCGGTGACGCTGGCGGTCGAGCAGGCGTCCGCGGCGGCCACGATCGCCGCGGTCGGCGTGCGGCTCGGTGTGCCGGACCACGCGGTGACGGTGGCGCTGGCGACGGCCCAGCAGGAGTCCGGCCTGCGCAACCTCGACCACGGCGACCGCGACTCCCTAGGGTTGTTCCAGCAGCGACCGTCCCAGGGGTGGGGCACGCCGTCGCAGGTGCGCGACCCGGTCCACGCCTCGCGCGCCTTCTACCGGCGGCTGCTGGCGGTGCCCGGGTGGCAGCGGCTCAGCGTCACGCAGGCCGCCCAGGCGGTGCAGCTCTCGGCGTTCCCCACGGCGTACGCCCAGCACGAGACCCGCTCCCGGGTTCTCGCCCGCGTCCTGACCGGCGAGGTCGCTGCCGGGCTGAGCTGCCGGGGGCTCCCGCGGGCGCCGGCCCTGCGCGCGCGGGCGCTGCAGGAAGCCGCAGACGCCGAGCTCGGCCCCGGGCGGCTGCACGGGGCGACGACCCCCAAGACGCGCCGGGTCGTCGCCGCCTGGCTGGTCGCCCACGCGCAGCAGTTCGGCGTGCGGGAGGTGGGTGCCGACCGGCACCACTGGACGGCCGCGGGCGGGCGGTGGGCGACCTCGGCCGCGGACGGCCCGGTCGCCTTCCAGTGAGGTCGCCTACGCGCTGACCGTGTCCCCGCTGTCCACCGGTGCGGGAGCGTCGGCCGGGCCGGGGTCGAAGAAGTCGCTGCAGACGGTGGCGCCGTAGGCGGCGTAGCCCTTCGCGACGGCGCGCGCGTCGTCGTCCGAGCGCCGGAGCGCCTGGACCTCGGTCGCGCTCAGTCCGGACCGGCCCGCGCGCAGCCGCGCCAGGACGGTGTGGGTGACGGCCAGCCCCCTGCCGAAGGTGCGCAGCGGGGTGCCGACCGTGCGCGTGAGGACAGCGGCGTCGGCCCGGGGCGCCGGGACGACCTGCAGCCGCTGGACCGCCCCCTGGGCCAGCGCGACCTGCTTCGGCGCCAGCCGCAGGAACGAGCCGAGGTCGGTGGGGTCTGGCAGGCCCGCGCTGGCGGTGTCCGCTCCCCCGCAGATGCGGTCGGCGGTGTAGAGGTAGGCGCCCTTGGACCGGGGCGACCGGCCGGGCAGGGCGCCGTCGCGGCCGGGGCCCGGGACCGACGGGCGGCTGCCGTCCAGGAAGACCAGCGCCGTGCCGGAGGACCAGGCGCTCGTGGCCGACGCGAGGTAGGCGCGGCCGTCGCCGAAGCCGCGGACGTCCCCGTCGGCGTCGGCGTGGACCTTCGGGTCGGTCGCGGCGGCGAGCAGGTCGGCGGCCCGGGCGAAGTCGACGAGGGCCTTGTCCAGGCGGGGCGCGACGACGGCGAACCGCTCGGGCACGGGGACCCTGCGCAGGGCGGCCAGCCGGGCCAGGACGACCGGGCGGGCGCCGCTGCGGCCGAGGACGTCGTCGCGGACGGAGAGGTCGTACTCGTGGGGCTCGTCGAAGGCGTCGAACGCGTCGTGCAGCGGCTGGACCTGGTCGTACACGTCCTCGAGCACCGGGCGCAGGGCGGCCACGTACGCCTTCTCGGCGCGCACCTGCGCGGCCGCGCGGGCCCTCGCCTCGCGCGCCACCTGCTCGTCGTGGCGCAGACTGCTCGCCTGCACCGTCCCCGTGACCAGGACGGCGCCGCCGACCAGACCGACCAGCAGGGGCACGACGGGGCCACGGGTGCGCATCGTCGGACCCTAGAGGGGCGGACAGGGCGACGCCCGACGGTGCGGTGCAGCGACCTGTCCCAGGGGTAGGGGCGCTCCGACCGTGCAACAGGAAGGACACGCCGTGGGCCTGCTGACGTCGCTGACGTCCACCGCCGGCAGCTGGGTCTCCCAGCAGGTGAGCAGCCGCGTCCCGCTCGGCGACCTCGACGAGCGCGACCCCGACTACATCCGCGACCGGCTGCCGCTGGTCTGGCTGCTCGCGAGCCTGTGGTTCCGGGCGGAGGCGCGCCACCTCGAGCGCATCCCCGCGACCGGGCCCGTCCTGCTCGTCGGCAACCACTCCGGCGGCAACATGACGCCCGACACGCTCGTGCTGACCCTGGCGTTCACCTCGTACTTCGGCGTCGAGCGCCGCTTCTACCAGCTCGCCCACAACCTCGTGGTGCAGGCGCCGGGCGCCGGGATGCTGCGCAAGTTCGGGACGGTCGCGGCCAGCCACGAGAACGCCCACAAGGCCCTCGCGACCGGCGCCGCGCTGCTCGTCTACCCCGGTGGCGACCACGAGGTGTTCCGCCCGTCCTGGCAGCGCCACGTCGTCGACTTCGGGGGCCGCAAGGGCTTCCTGCGCCTCGCCCTCCAGGAGGGGGTGCCGATCGTCCCCGTCGTCGGGATCGGCGGGCAGGAGACGGCCCTGTTCCTGTCCCGCGGCGAGTGGCTGGTCAAGCTGCTGCGGCTCGACAAGACGTTCCGGCTCAAGGCGCTGTCGGTGTCGCTGGCCCTGCCCTGGGGGGTGAACATCGGGGACTTCGGCCTGCACGTGCCGCTGCCCGCGAAGCTCGTCGTCGAGGCGCTCGACCCGATCGACCTGCGCGAGCGCTACGGCGACGACCCCGACCTCGACGTCGTCTACGACGACGTGATCGCCACCATGCAGGCCGCGATGGACCGCCTGGCCGCCGAGCGGCGCTTCCCGGTGCTCGGCTGATGCGGGTCGAGCAGAAGACCGTCGTCCTCGCGCCCCGCGAGCGGGTGTGGGAGCTGGTGTCGGACCCCCGCCGCTACGCCGAGTTCATGGAGGGCCTCGCCGTGGCCGACGTGCTGTCGGAGTCCGCCACCGGGCCCGGTGCCCGCTGGGCGGTGCGCCTCGTCGTCGGGGCCGCGGCTCTCGGCGGCACCGTCGAGGTCGTCGAGCACGAGCCGCCCGGCGACCTCGCCTGGAACGCCGTCACCGGCATCTCCCTGCGCGGCCGGTGGCGCCTGCGCGAGCGGACGCCGGGCCGCACCGAGGTCGTGTTCCGCCTGGCCTACCAGGCGCCCGGCGGCCTGGGCGGCCTTCTCGCCGACCGCGTCGCGGCGCCGGTCGTCCGACGCCGGATGCGGCACAGCCTGCGGACCCTCAAGACGCTCGTCGAGACGTGACCGAGGCGCACGACGTCGTCGTCGTGGGCGGGGGGCAGGCCGGGCTGGGGACGGCACGGGCGCTCGCCCGCCGTGGCGTGCGCGACGTCGTGGTCCTCGAGGCCGGCGAGGTCGGGCACACCTGGACCGACCGCTGGGACAGCCTCCAGCTGTTCACCCCGCGGCGGTTCAGCGGCCTGCCCGGCCGCCGGTTCCCGCGCGGTCGCACCCGCAGCCCGTCCCGGACCGAGATGGCGGCCTACCTGCGGTCCTACGCCGCCGACCTGCCCGTGCGCGAGCACGTCCGGGTCGAGCGGCTGCACCGCGACGGCGACGGCTTCGCCCTGCAGACCAGCCGGGGGCCGGTGCGCGCGCGCTGCGTCGTCCTCGCTCCCGGCCCCTTCTCGCGGCCGTCGGTGCCGGCCGCCGCGGCCGACCTCGACGTCCCCCAGCTGCACTCCTCGGACTACCACCGGCCCTCCGACGTCCCGCCCGGCGACGTCCTGGTCGTCGGCGGGGGCAACTCCGCCGCGCAGCTGTCCCTGGAGCTGGCCCGCGACCACCACGTCCACGTCGTCGCCCCCCGGCCGCTGTGGTTCCTGCCCGAGGACGTGCTCGGCTTCTCGACGTACTGGTGGACGCTCGCCACCGGCGTCCTGAACGCCCCTGCGGACGCGCGCGTCTCCCGGTACGTCCGGCGTCGGGGGGACGCGATCGTCGGGACCCAGCTGCGGGCGCTGGTCCGGCGCGGGGAGGTGGCCGTGACGACGTCGCGCGTGGTCGGCGCCTCCGGTCGTACCGTGCACCTGCAGGACGGGACGCGGCTGCCCGTGTCGTGCGTGCTGTGGTGCACCGGCTTCCGACCCGACACCGCCTTCGTGGACGTCCCCGGCGCGCTCGACGACGACGGCGCCCCCCTCCACGTGCAGGGGGTCTCGCCGGTGGCGGGGCTGTGGTGGATGGGCCTGCCGTGGCAGACGCGCCTCAACAGCTCGATCGTCGACGGCGTCGACCGCGACGCCCGCGCCACCGCCGACCGCGTCGCGGCGCACCTGCGACCGGGCGCCTGACGGGGTCAGACGGGCAGCAGGTGCAGGACGAGCAGGGCGACGTCGTCGGCGGCACCGTCGGCCAGCGGCAGGACCAGCTCGGCGAGCGCGTCGGGCGGAGCCGTGGCGTGCTGCTCGACCGTGGCCCGCAGGACCTCGAGACGGCCGGCGAGGCTCGCGCCCCGGACCTCGACCAGCCCGTCGGTGTAGAGCAGCACGGTGTCGCCCGGGAGCAGCTGCGTGGTCTGGTCGGTCCGCACCGTCCCGGTCGAGACGCCCAGCATGAGGTCGGCCTCGGTCTCGAGCAGGACCGCCCGGCCGTCGCGCAGGAGCACGGGCGGCAGGTGCCCGGCGCTGCTCCACGTCAGCACCCCGTCGGAGTCGAGCAGGCCGGTGACGCAGGTGGCGGCGACCTCCAGCCCGAGCGCCTCGGCGGTCCGCTCCAGCCGCGACAGCCAGGCGGCGGGGCCCTCGTCCCGGTCGACGGCGTGCGCGCGGAGCAGGTTGCGCAGGTCGGCCATCTGGGTCGCGGCCGCGAGGTCGTGCCCGCGGACGTCGCCCACCGTGACGACCAGCCCTCGGGGGGTGGGGAACGCGTCGTACCAGTCGCCGCCGACGTCGAGGTCGGAGGCGGCCGGCGAGTAGCGGGCCGCCAGGCGCAGTCCGGGGACCGACGGCACCGGCGGCAGGAGGCTGGTCTGCAGGGCGGTCGCGACGGCCCGCTGGACGCGCAGCAGCCGCACGCCCTCCAGGGCGACCCCGACGTGGAGGGCGACGTCGGCGAGCTCCGCGACGACGTCGTCGGGGAAGCCCGTGCGGCTGCCGAGGGACAGGACGCCGCCGTGCCGGCCGCGGCTGACCAGCCCGAGCAGCAGGAGGTCGCGGGTGCCCAGACCCAGGGCGGTGCGGGCCTGGGCGGCGAGGTGGGGCTCGGGGCTCGCGGCCAGCGCCTCGAGGTCGTCCGGGCCCAGGCGCAGGAGCTGACCGGGGGCGGCGGCCAGGGCGGGCAGCAGCCCGACGCTGCCGGCGGCGGACCGGCGGGCGGAGACGGCGCCCATGTCCGGGGGCAGCGCGATCCGCCCGTCGGCGCTGACGGCGGCCACCCGGGTGATGAGGTCGGGCTCGTCGAGGCGGTCGGCGAGGACCCAGTCGGCGGGGCCGAGCAGCAGCTGGGCGACCCGCTCGAGCAGGACGTCGCGGTCGCCCGCGGTCGCGGTGGCCCGGACCACGCGCGCCAGCAGGGTGCCCACCTCAGTCACGCAGGTGGCGGTCGAAGAAGCGCAGCACGCGTGCCCAGGCGTCCTCGGCGGCCGCCTGGTCGTAGTGGAAGCCGGCGATGCGCTCCAGGAACGAGGGGAGGTAGTCGTGGCGGTTGAGGAACGAGTGCCCGGCGTCCGGGTACTCCTTCACGTCGTGCTCGACGCCCGCCGTCGTCAGCGCCCGCTCGAGCTGTGCCGCGGCGCCGCGCAGCCCGACGTCGCGCCGGCCGTAGCTGGCGACGACCGGGCAGGCACCCGCGAGGGCCTGCGCCGGGTCCTTCGGCAGCGGGCCGTAGGCCGGTGCGGCCGCGTCGTAGCCCTTCGTCGCCATGACCAGGGCGAACCCGCCGCCCAGGCAGAAGCCGATGATGCCGACCGTGCCGGTGCAGTCGGGCCGGCCGGCGAGCCACGTGCGGACGGCGGTGAGGTCCTCGACCGCCGGGCCCTCGCCCCTGCTCAGCGCCCCGAAGGTGCTCTTGAGGCAGCGGACGGCCCCGCCCGCGGAGTAGAGGTCCGGGGCGACCGCGAGGTAGCCCGCCGCGGCCAGGCGGTCGGCCTGCTGGCGGACGTCGTCGGTGAGGCCGAAGACCTCGTGCACGACGACGACGCCCGGCCAGGGCCCGTCCCCCACGGGCGGCACCGCCAGGTGCGCGCGGAGCGCGGGTGCGCTCGCAGCGCCGGGGACGGACACGGTGGACATGGGCTGCATCTTGGCAGCAGACCGGTCGTCGGGGGCCTGATCGGGCAGGACTCACCCGTGGAGCGCACCGAGGACGGCCACTACGTGGTGATCGACGGCCGGCGCTGGCGCGCCACCGACCCCGAGCTGCCCGAGGAGGTGGGCGCGCAGCTGCGCAAGGAGCTCATGAGCGCGCGCCGCGCGGTCGGGGTCGCCCTGCGGGCCCAGGACGCGGACGGCGAGCGGGCGGCGCGTGCCCGGGTGCAGCGGGCGAAGACCGCGCTCGGCGAGCGGGGGACGCCGTGGTGGGAGCAGACCAGCGCAGAGCGCCGGGCGCGGTGGGAGGCCGGACTGCTTGACACCGCCCCGCCCGAGCCGCACGGTGACCTCGGCTGAACACGCGTTCAGTGCGCCCGCTGCCCGGAGGACCGACGTGACCGAGACGCCCCCGCCCGCCGTCCTGCCCGCTGTCCTGCCCGAGCGCGGCGTCCCGTCCGAGGACCTGCTCGCCGAGCTCAAGGCCAACCGGCACGACGACGCCGACTGGCGGGGCGGCCGCATCTTCGGCCTCGTCTACAACCCGGACGACGAGGCGCTCGAGGAGACCCTCGCGGCCGTCGGGCGGGAGTACCTCGCCGAGAACGCGCTCAACCCCTTCCGCTTCCCCTCGCTGGCCCGGCTGGAGCGCGAGGCGGCCGACATGGTGCTCGGGCTGTTCCACGGCACCCCGGGCAACGGCGGCCTGACCAGCGGCGGCACCGAGTCGATCATGCTGTCGGTGTACGTCGCCCGCGAGGTCGCCCGCGAGAAGGGGATCGCCTCCCCGAGCATCGTCACGGGGATCACGGCCCACCCCGCGTTCGCCAAGGCCTGCCACCTGCTCGGCGTGCGCCAGGTCCGCGTGCCGGTCGGGCCGGACAAGCGCCTCGACGTCCAGGCCCTCGCCGCCGCCGTCGACGAGACCACCGCGATGGTCGTCGCCAGCGCCCCCAACTACCCCTACGGCGTCATCGACGACGTCCCCGCGGTGGCGGCAGTCGCGCAGGAGCGGGGGGTCCTGTGCCACGTCGACGCCTGCCTCGGCGGTCTGCTGCTGCCGTTCTGGGAGCGGCTCGGCGAGGACGTCCCGCCGTGGGACTTCCGCGTCCCCGGCGTCACGAGCATCAGCGCCGACATCCACAAGTACGGCTACTCCTTCAAGGGTGCGAGCGCGCTGGTCTACCGCGACCTGGACCTCTACTGGAAGCAGTGGTGGTTCGACGACGGCGCCTGGGGCGGCGGCCTGTACGGCTCCCCGACGGCGGCCGGCACCCGTCCGGCGCCCCCGATCGCCGGCGCCTGGGCCGCCCTGCGCAGCCTCGGCGAGGACGGCTACCTGCGCTTGGCGACCGTCGTCCGCGACGTGCGGGACGTCCTGGTCGAGGGCGTGGGACGCATCGAGGGGCTGCAGGTCACCGTGCCGCCGCAGCTGTCGGTGTTCGAGGTGTCCAGCGACGAGCTCGACATGGAGGCCGTCGCCGAGGCGCTCGCCGAGCGCGGCTGGTACCCCGACCGGCAGCCCGGCGGGCTGCACCTGATGCTCTCCCCGATCCACGCCAGGGTCGCGGACGAGCTCCTGCAGGCCCTGGCCGAGGCGGCCGCGGAGGTCCGCGCGGGCCGCACGGGCGCGGGGGCTGAGGCCACCTACGGCGCGACCCTGCCGGCCGAGGGCGCGACCGGCTGACACTCCGGGCGGACCCAGGCACACTGGGGCGTTCCCGTCCTCGTCCCGGAGGTCCTCCAGGTGCGCACGTCCCGCAGAGCCCTCGCTCTCGCGCTGCTCGGCACGGTCCTCGGCGGCACCGTCGCCTCGGCCGCCACCACCCCCTCGGCCGCTGCGCGCAAGCGCGTCGTCGTCGGCGCGGACGGCTACCTGTTCAGCTCCCAGGACTGGACCGTCCCGTGCCAGGACGCCGACACCGCGCCGCAGGCCTCGCAGGCCCTCGTCGACCTCGGCGACGCCCTCGCGGCCGGTGGCCGTGAGCCGGTGGTGCTCCTCGGTCCGGACAAGTCCTCGGTCATGACCGCGGACCTGCCGCCGGCGGCCGCGCTCCCCGACGCCGCCTGCCACGCCGCCGTCGACGCCGCGTTCTGGAAGAAGGCCAAGAGCTCGCCGTACTTCCTGGACCTGCGCGACCCCCTCAAGCGCGCGAGCGCCAAGGGCCAGGTCTACTACCGCAAGGACACCCACTTCGCGCACGGCGGGGACACCGTCTACACGCGCAACCTGCTCAACCGGCTCGACCCGCTGCTCGGGCTCACCCAGACGACGCAGACGACGTACGGGGAGGTCCACGGCGACCTCGCGAACGTGCTCGGCCTGCCGTCCTACGAGCGGGTCTACGGCGGCTCGAACGTCAACCCCGGCGTCACCGTCACCGAGCTGCCCGAGCGCAAGGTCGGCCTCATCGTCCCGGTCAAGAGCTTCACCGCCAAGGCGGGCCCGGGCGCTCGCCTCCTGCCCGGCCGCACCGTGTTCGTCGGCGACAGCTTCACCGCCGTCGCGCTGTCGCAGCTGGCCCAGCTGTCGCAGGAGACCGTGTTCGTCTGGACCGACAACACTGCCCCGCTGCAGCCGATGCTCGACGAGATCGCCCAGGGCGACCGCGTCGTCATCGAGGTCGTCGAGCGGTTCTCCACCCGGTACCGGATGTTCCGGCCCGACGTCGTGCAGGGCGTGCGCGACCTCCCGGCGCGGCGCGCCGCCGTCCCCGCCCTGCTGAGCCGCTGAGCTGAGCTCGTCCGGGCAGGGCGTCCGCCGCCGGAGCGCCCCCGGGCGGTCGCGGTTCGCCGCGCTGCTGCGCGAGGCCACCGAGCACGGCTGGGTGCCGGTCACTGGCGACGGCGTGCGCCCGGTCGGCCCGTTGCGGGACCTGCCGGCCGACGACCGCCAGGTCCTCGACGCCGGCGCCGGCCGCCGGGTGACGCTGGCCCGCAGCCCCTACGACGGCGTCCCCCTGCACGAGCTCGCCGCCCTGGCGGTCCTGCGCTCCACCGGCAGCCGGCGCGAGTCGCTCGTCGACGTCGGGCAGGCCTCGCCCGGGCGGCGGGCCCAGAACCGGCTCAGCCGTACGACCCACAAGCTCGCCTGCTCCGGGGAGCGCCACACCGTCAAGGTCGACGCCGACGGCCCTGTCGCGGTGTCCCACCCCGACCTGGACCTGGAGTCCGAGGCCGTCGCCGTCGCGCTCGGGATGCCGGCTCCGCCCTGCGTGCAGCTCCTGCTCGACTGGCCGCGCCGCGGCGTCCACCTGCCCGAGCGCCTCGAGGCCGCCCGCACCCTGCACCGCCTCGCCGGCTGGGAGGGCGCGACCGCCGCGGTGCGCGACGTCGCCCTGTCGTGCTGGCTGACGCCGGAGCAGGCGCAGGAGTGGGCGGCGTCCGGGCTGTCCGTCGTCGACGCCGCGGTCTGGCGCTGGCACGGCGTCGAGGAGGCGTGGGAGGTCGAGCGCTGGACCGACCTCGGGTGCGACCCCGGGCAGGCCGCCGCCGTGCTCGACACCGGGGTGGACCTCGCCGCGCTCGAGCCGTGGCTGCAGAAGGGCACGCCGGCGCCGCTGGCGGCCCTGCTCGTGCGGGCCGGCGCAGACCGGCCGGACCGTCTGCAGCGCTGAGCCGGCTGTGTCCTAGCGCCTGCGCCGGACCTGCACGACGACCAGCTCGGCCGCGGCGTACACGAGCAGCAGCGCCGCGTAGCCGGTCGGGCTGTTGAGCAGCTCCCAGCCCTGGGCCCGCTGGCCCAGGAAGATCAGCCCGGACAGCAGCACCGACAGGGCCACGCTCGTGGTGGAGGTCCGCACCCCGGTGCGCTCGAGCGCGGCGAGGGCGAGCACGCCGAGCCCGATGCCGGTCATGTGCGCGGCCGACTCCGCGCCCCGCAGGACCGGGTCGAACGAGGGCTCCATGAGGGCGGCGTTGGCCAGGCCCCACCCCCCGACGACGCAGCCGGGGGCCCAGAGCGCACCCCCGCGGCCACCCGCCACCGCGGCGGCGAGGTAGGAGCCGCCCACCAGCAGGGGGACGTAGCCGAAGCCGAGCGTCCCGCGGTCGAGCAGCAGGTAGACGACGACGGCGCCCGCGACGAGCACGACCGCCCGGGCGGTGGGGCGGTCCCCGGTGCGGCTGCTCATCGCTCCTGGTCGGTCGGCCGGACCAGCACCTCGTTCACCGACACGTGCGGCGGCTGGGTGACGGCGTACAGCACCGCCGCCGCGATGTCCTCGGACTGCAGCGGCCGCATCTGCTGCACGAAGCCCTGGATCTGCTCCTTCGCGCCCGGGTGGGTGATGTGGTCGGTCAGCTCGGTCGCGACCGCACCGGGCTCGACGACGACGACCCGGACGCCCCGCCCGGTGACCTCCTGGCGCAGCGACTCCGAGAACGCGCCGACGCCCCACTTGCTCGCGTTGTACACGCCCGCGCCGGACCGGGCGGTGCGGCCGGCGACGCTGGAGACGTTGACGACGTCGCCCTTGCGCGCCAGCAGGTGGGGGAGCGCGGCGTGGGTCATGTACATGAGGCCGAGCACGTTGGTGCCGATCATGCGGCGCCAGTCCTCGGTGTCGGCGTCCTCGATCGGCCCCAGCAGCATGACGCCGGCGTTGTTGACCAGGACGTCGAGCCCGCCCAGCTCGGTCGCGGTGCGCTCCACCGCGGCCCGGCACTGCGCCTCGTCCGTGACGTCGAGGTCGAGCTGGAGGACCGAGGCGCCGCCGTCCCGGAGACGGGCGGCGAGGGTGTCCAGCCGGTCCTTCCGCCGGGCGCCCACGGCGACGGCGGCACCGGCCTCGGCCAGGGCGACGGCGGTCGCCTCGCCGATGCCCGACGACGCCCCCGTCACGAGGGCGACCTTGTCCTGCAGCGCTCCCGCGCCGGCTCCTGCACTGCTGCTCGTCATGGCCCGACCCTCGCACGCAGACGCGCCCGGT
>JAOPWW010000436.1 GCA_025965495.1 Frankiales bacterium | reverse complement strand
CCCCGACCGCCTCCCCCGCGGCGGCGTCCCGGCCGAGCAGCCGCCCCTCGCCCAGCCCGACGGCGACCCGGCCTGCCGCGCCGGTGCTGCCGACGCCCCTGGCCGGCCCCTTCTAGGAGCGGCGCGGGACCGTCGGGTCTGCGGTCAGGTGTCGAGCGCGAACAGGACGGTCCGGGTGGCGGGGTCCGCGGTGACCAGCCGCACCCGCACCCGGGCCCCGAGCGGCAGGTCCGCGCCCTGCAGCCGGGCCCGCACCGGCGGGTCGGTCAGCTGGACCGCGCCCGCCTTGGCCGACGCCTCGACCACGGCGCCGTCGAAGACCTCCCCGACCCGAGGCGCGAGCAGCAGCGCCTCGGCGAGGTCGACGACGGCCCGGTCGAGCGCGGACGCCCTCCGGTCCGCGGCCGTCATGACCTCGGGCAGGCCGGGCAGCGCCTCGCGGGCCCAGGCCGGGACCGGCTCCCCCGCGCACAGCGCGAGGCACACCTCCCCGACGTAGCGGTCGACGAGCCGGCGCAGCGGCGCGGTGCAGTGCGCGTAGGGCGCCGCCAGCGCGCTGTGCAGCGGCTGCTCGGGCGGGGCGCCGTCGAAGGCGGTGTAGCCGGCGCCGCGGAGCAGCCGGGTCGCGAGGGTCAGCAGGGCGGCGTGCGTCGGCTGCGCCGGGTCGAGCCCGCTGACGACCTCGCCGTACGACGTCCCCTCGGGCCAGGCGATCCCGAGGGCGAGCGCGCTGCGGCGCAGGGCCTCGACGTCGTCGGGGTGCGCGGGCGGGAGCGTGCGGAGCAGTCCGACCCCGCCCTCGAGCATGATCCGGGCCGCCTCCAGCCCGGTCAGCAGCGAGACCTGCGCGTTCCAGCCCTCCACCGGCAGCGGCGCGCGCAGGACCAGGACGGGGCGGCCGTCCGGTCCGTCGCTGACCTCCTGCTCCGGCGTCGGCAGCTCGACGGCGCCGCGCTCGCGGGCGCGGGCCTCGCGCAGCAGCCCGACCTCGCGGAGCAGGCCCAGGGTGGGCTCGGTGTCGAGCTCGGCCTGCGCCTCCGGGTAGGACAGCTGGCGCCGGGACCGCACCCGGGCGCGCTCGACCCGCGTCGACGTCGGCCGGCCGTCGGGCCCGAGCGCGAGCGTCCAGACCACGGCCGGCCGCACCTGCCCGGCGAGCAGGCTGGCCGCGCCCTCGGACAGGACCGGCGGGTGCAGGGGCACCCGGAGGTCGGGCAGGTAGAGGGTCTCCCCGCGCCGCCGGCACTCGGCGTCGACCGCGCCCCCGGCGGTGACGAAGGCGGCGACGTCGGCGATCGCGTAGCGCAGCAGGTAGCCGTCGCCGTCCCGCTCGAGCGCGAGCGCCTGGTCGAGGTCGCGGCTGCCCTCGGGGTCGACGGTCAGGAAGGCGACGTCGGTCAGGTCCAGGTCCGGCAGGCGCGGGGACGCGGCCGCGCGCTCGGCCTCGGCGAGGACGTCGGCCGGGAAGTCGCCGGGGGCGTCGAGCTCGCGGCGCAGGTCGGCCCAGTCGGGCGCGGGCGAGGGCAGGACGACGCGAGGGCTCGGCACCTCCCGACCCTAGGTCCCGACCGCCGCCGACGGGTTGCGCGGGAGCTCGGCCCAGACCGCCTTGCCGGGCGGCTGCGCCCGGACACCGGAGTCGGCGGCGAGCGCGTCGACGAGCTGCAGGCCGCGGCCGCCCTCGTCGGTGAGCGCGGCCTCCCGCGGCCGCGGGCGGTCGGCGCTGCCGTCGGTGACGACGACCGTCACGCAGTGCTCGCAGGTGTCGATCTCGAGCTCGACCGGCGGGGTGCCGTGGCGGACGGCGTTCGTCACCAGCTCGGTGACGACCAGGGCGAGGTCGTCGCCGTCGAAGCCGTGCTCGTCGGCGCAGGCCTGGGCGAGCCAGCGTGCCTCGCGGACCCCCTCGGGGCCCGGCCGGACCCGGGCCTGCACCCGGGACTGGTCCTCGGGACGGTCGTCGAGGTGGGCGAAGGCCTCCTCGCGGCAGCCGTGGACCGCGGGCAGCAGCAGCGCGGACAGGTCCTCCGGCGCGCAGCAGACCGCGAGCGCCGGCCGGGGCCAGCCACCGGCCTCCCGCGTCGCCCAGTTGAGGACGTCGACGGCGGCGGCCGACAGCGGACCGGCGTCGCTGAGGTCCACGACGACGCCGCGGGGCTCGACGTCGACGGCGCGGGCGACGGCGCGCTGCAGGACCGCAGCGTCCTCGCCGCCGACGGGGCCGGCGACGGAGAGGACCTCGACGCCCTGGGTGACCTCCTGGGACAGCAGCACGGGGGGAGCCTTCGGTGCGGTGCGGGGGGTCAGGGCCTGCGGCGCAGGCTCCCCGGACCTGCCCCGGAGGCACCTGGCCGGAACGGGACGGTTCCGGACCTTCCGGACAGACAGCCCTAGGACACGAGCGGCGGCACGACGTCGCTGTGCCCGGTGAGGATCAGGGCGCCGAGCGCGAGCGAGGCGAGGCCGGTGACCAGACCGAGGCCGACCTGCACGCGCGGCGCGCGCCGGGCCGACAGCAGGCCGCTGACCCAGACGCCGGCGATGCCGAGGTCGGTGACGACCAGGCCGGCGACGAACGCCCCCAGGATGAGGGCGGCCGAGGCGCTGGAGCCGGACGCCCCGGCACTGGCGAACAGGACGACCTGGGTGGGCGTCTCCGCGCCGGTCCCGTGCAGCAGGCCGACGAGGAACGCGCCCCGGCTGTCGACATCGCCGAACGCCGTGGCGGGAGCCTCCCGACGCCGGGCCCGGGCCCAGCCGCGCCGGATCGCCCCGACGACGAGGCTGACCCGGCCGGCGTAGCGGTAGTCCCCGCGGTCGCGACCGAGCTGGTAGAGCACGATCGCGCCGAGCACGACCAGGGTGGTGCCGACGGCGTAGCTGAAGACGCTGTCGATGCCGTCCGGGAGCCGGAGCGACAGCACCAGCACGAGCAGGCCGAAGACCCCGAGCACCAGGCCGTGGCCGAGGCAGTACCAGAACGACAGCCCCATCCCGCGCCGGGCCTCGTGCAGGTGGTCGCCCTCGCGGGGGGCGGTCAGGTCGGTGATGGCGGCGACGTGGTCCCAGTCGAGCCCGTGGCGGGCTCCCAGCACGAAGCTGGTCGCGGCCAGGCCGAGGACCGGGGTGGAGACGGGCAGGCTGAAGACGGCGTCGAGCACGATCCGGCTCTCCCTCATGACGGAGGTGGACAAGCGAGTCGGCCACCCCCCGGCGGCGATCTGGCTCGCCGCCTCCCCCGCGGCAGCGGGAGGGTCGGACGTCAGTAGCGCACCTGCACCGGACTCGCACCGGACTTCCCCGTCGAGGGAGGGTCTGCGCCGGACGCTACCGCCCTGGTCCGCTCAGGCCGCGAGCCAGGCCCCGAGCGCCCGCACGGCAGCCGTCGCCTCGGGCAGCAGGCCGGCCTGCACGTGGACGTCGTGCCAGACGCCCTCGAGCAGGGACAGCGTCGCGTCCCCGCCGGCGGCCTGCACGCGCCGGACCAGCTCCTCGCCCTCGGGACGCAGCCGCTCGTGCTCGCTGACCTGCACGAGCAGCGGCGGCAGTCCCGACAGGTCGCCGAACAGCGGGGAGTGCGCCCGGGCGTCCGCGCCGTCGAGGAAGGCCGAGACCCCCATCCGCATCCAGCCGGGGCTCAGCAGCGGGTCCTCGCCGGTCCAGGCGAGGGCGCTGGCCAGGGTGAGGTCGACGACCGGGGACACCAGACCGACCTTGGGGGGCAGCGGGTCACCGGCGTCGCGCAGGGCGAGGACGGCTGCCAGGGCGAGCCAGCCGCCGGCGGAGTCGCCGACGACCCGGGCGTCCGGTCCGAGCTCGCGCAGGGCGGCGACCGTGTCGTCGAGCGCCGCGGGGAACGGGTGCTCGGGCGCGAGCCGGTGGTCCTGGACGTGGACCGGGGCGCCGGCCGCCCGGGACAGGTGGGCGGCGAAGGCGCGGTGGGTGCGGGGCGAGCAGGTGATGAACGCCCCGCCGTGGACCAGCAGGACGGGCGGGCCGTCCGCACCGGCCGCGGTGACGACGTCGGTGGGGCGGCCGCCGAGCGCGGAGCGCCAGACCCTCGTCCCGCGGGGCACCGGCAGGCCGCCCTGCAGGGCGGTGAGGAACCCCCGCTGCACGCCGAGGGGGACGGCGGGGCCGAGCACCGGGCGGACCAGGCCCCGCAGCAGGACGGCCGTCACGGCCGCACGGCGGCTCACGCCGAGACCGCCTGACGCGCCGGCGCGAGCCGGTAGTCCGACCACCGGACCCGCCGGGTCCGGGCCCGGAAGGCGATCGTCGTGCCGGGCCAGTTCTGGGTGTTGCGGCCGTCGGCGGTGAGGTACCAGCTGCGGCACCCGCCGGCGAAGACGGTCCCGCGCAGCCGGGTCTGCAGGGCGTCGTTGAACGCCTTCTGGACCTCCGGCCGGACGTCCATCCAGCGCACGTCGCCGCGCTGCAGCCGCCCGACGGCGTCGACCAGGTAGCGCAGCTGGCTCTCGATCATCAGCACGATCGAGTTGTGGCCCAGGTTGGTGTTCGGGCCGTAGAGGACGAACAGGTTCGGAAAGCCGCTGACGGTGGTGCCCAGGTAGGCCTCCGCGCCGCCGGTCCAGGCCTCCTCCAGCGTCCGGCCGCCGAGGCCGACGACCTCCATCGGCGCGACCAGCTCGGTGGCCGCGAACCCGGTCCCGAGGACCACCGTGTCGGCCTCGTGCAGCGTCCCGTCGCTGGTGACGACGCCCTCGGCCTGCAGCCCGGCGACCGGGGAGGTCACGAGGTCGACGTGGGGCAGCCGCAGCGCGGGGTACCAGTCGTTGCTCTGCAGGATGCGCTTGCAGCCGATCGGGTCGGTCGGCGTCAGCACGGCGCGCAGGTCGGGCTCGGGCACCTGGCGCGCCAGCCCCCGCTTGAACCGGACCTCGTGGCCCTTCATGAGCCGCGGCTCGGTGTTGAAGCCGAGCGAGCGGGCCTCGTTGGTGACGAAGGTGCGGAGCCGGTCGGCCTTGAGCAGCAGCGGCGAGCGGTCGAGCAGGGCGTGGGTGCGGGGGCCGTAGGCGCGGTCGGGCTTGCGGATCACGTAGGGCGCGGACCGCTGGAAGACCGTCAGGTGCGCGACCTGCTTCGCGATCTCCGGGACGAACTGGATCGCGCTCGCACCGGTCCCGACGACGGCGACCCGGCGTCCGGTGAGGTCGAGGTCGTGGCGCCACTGCGCGGAGTGGAAGACGTCGCCGGCGAAGTGCTCCAGGCCCGGCAGGTCGGGCGTCGAGGGGGTGCTGAGCTGGCCGCAGGCCGTGACGAGGACGTCAGCGGTGTGCGTGCCCCCGCCCGACAGCTGCAGCGTCCACTGCCCCGTCCCCTCGTCGAACGCGGCCGCCAGGACCTCGGTCGAGAAGCGGACCAGCGGCGTCACCCCGAAGTCCTGCGCGACCCGCCGCAGGTAGGCGTGGATCTCCGGCTGCTCGGCGAAGCGGCGCGACCAGCGGTGCTCGGGCGCGAAGGAGAAGGAGTACAGGTGGCTCGGGACGTCGCAGGCCGCGCCCGGGTAGGTGTTCTCCCGCCAGACGCCGCCGACGTCGTCGCTGCGCTCGAACAGCACGAGGTCCTCGCGCGCCACCCCCGCCTCGAGCAGCTTCACCGCTGCGCCGACGCCGCCGAACCCGGTCCCCACGATCGCCACACTGGTCATGGACGAATCCTGGCCCCTCCGGTCGGGCGTGCGCCACGTCACTCCCGGCCACCTGCTTGACAGTTCCGGCCACACTGCGGCGTGGACCTGTCCGAGCGGCGCAGTGCGGCGAGCGTCCTGCTGCTCGCCCGGCTGGCCGCCGAGCGGGGGGTGCCCGACGTGCTCGGGCCCCTGAGACTGGACGCACTGCGGGCCCCCGGCGCGGAGGTCACGGCCGCCCAGGAGCTCGACGTCGTCCGCGCCCTGCAGGCGGCCGACCCCGACCCGGCGCTGCCGCTGCTGGCCGGGACCCGCTACCACCTCACGACCTACGGCATCTGGGGCTTCGCCCTGGCCAGCAGCCCCACCGTCCGCAGCGCCCTGGACCTCGGCGCCCGGTTCGTGGACCTGTCGTTCACCTTCTGCGGGCTGGTCGTCGAGGAGGACCCGACCGAGCTGCGGCTGTGCCTGGACGGCGCCGCCGTGCCGGCCGACGTCCGCGACTGGGTCGTCGCGCGCGACCTCGCCGGGCTGCGGACCCTCCTGGTCGAGCTCGCCGGCGGGCTGCCGCTCGCCCGGCTGTCGCTGCGGCAGCCCCAGACACCCGCGCCGTGGGGGGACGTCTTCGGCGTCGAGCCGGCCTTCGGCGCCCCCGCCAACGAGGCCGTCCTCGACGCCGCCCTGCTCGACCTGCCGCTCCCCCAGGCCGACGAGCTCACCGCCGCCGCGACCGAGGAGCAGTGCCGGGCGCTGGTGTCCCGGCGCCGGGCCCGCAGCGGGCTGGCCGGCCGGGTCCGCGATGCCGTCCTGCGCACCCCCG
>JAOPWW010000415.1 GCA_025965495.1 Frankiales bacterium | reverse complement strand
CGTCGCGCAGCCGGGCCGCCAGCTCGAAGGACAGGTCGCGCGCCGCCTCGTGCATCTGGTCGCTGAGCTGCTGGATCAGCTGTGCCAGCTCGGCCCGCGGCATCCCGGCGAGCTCCTTGACGTGCTTGCCGACGCTCCCGCTCTTGGTGCTCATCCCTGGCACCGGCGCCTTGCCGCGGCTCTGCTGCCGGCCCTGGCCGCCGGTGAGCTCGCCGTCGGCGCCCTCGCGGACGAGGTCGTCGAGGATGTCCGCCACGCGCTTGCGCAGGGGCTGGGGGTCGACCCCGCGCTCGACGTTGTAGGCGATCTGCTTGTCGCGACGGCGGGTCGTCTCGTCGATCGCCTTGGCCATGCTCGGCGTGATGGTGTCGGCGTACATGTGGACCTGGCCGTTGACGTTGCGAGCGGCCCGGCCGATCGTCTGGATGAGCGAGCGCCCGGAGCGCAGGAAGCCCTCCTTGTCGGCGTCCAGGATCGACACCAGCGACACCTCGGGCAGGTCGAGGCCCTCGCGGAGCAGGTTGATCCCGACCAGGACGTCGTAGACGCCCTGGCGCAGCTCCTTGAGCAGCTCGATCCGGCGGATCGTGTCGACCTCGGAGTGCAGGTACCGGACCCGGATCCCGAGCTCGAGCAGGTAGTCGGTGAGGTCCTCGCTCATCTTCTTGGTCAGCGTCGTGACCAGGACGCGCTCGTCCTTCTCGGTCCGCAGCTTGATCTCGTGGACGAGGTCGTCGATCTGGCCCTTGGTGGGCTTGACGACGATCTCCGGGTCGACCAGGCCGGTCGGGCGGATGACCTGCTCGACGACGTCGCCCCGGACCCGGGACATCTCGTAGTCGCCGGGCGTCGCGGACAGGTGGACGGTCTGGCCCACCCGCTCGAGGAACTCCTCCCACTTCAACGGCCGGTTGTCCATGGCGCTCGGCAGCCGGAAGCCGTGGTCGACCAGGGTGCTCTTGCGGCTGCGGTCCCCCTCGTACATCGCCCCGATCTGCGGCACGGTCACGTGCGACTCGTCCAGGACCAGCAGGAAGTCGTCCGGGAAGTAGTCGAGCAGGGTGTGCGGCGCCGTGCCGGGGGCGCGGCCGTCGATGTGGCGGCTGTAGTTCTCGATGCCGTTGCAGAAGCCGACCTGGCGCATCATCTCGAGGTCGTAGGTGGTGCGCATCCGCAGCCGCTGGGCCTCCAGCAGCTTGCCCTGGGCCTCCATCTCGGCCAGCCGGTCGGCCAGCTCGAGCTCGATGCCCTTGGTCGCCCGCTCCATCCGCTCCGGGCCCGCGACGTAGTGCGTCGCCGGGAAGACGAAGACCTCCTCGTGCTCCTCCACGACCTCCCCGGTGAGCGGGTGCAGCGTCATGACGCGCTCGATCTCGTCGCCGAACATCTCGACCCGGACCGCGAGCTCCTCGTACACCGGGAAGACCTCCACGGTGTCGCCCCGGACCCGGAACGTCCCACGGGTGAAGGCGAGGTCGTTGCGGGTGTACTGGACGTCGACGAAGCGGCGCAGCAGCTGGTCGCGCTCGATGCTGTCCCCGACCCGCAGCCGGACCATCCGGTCGACGTACTCCTGCGGCGTCCCGAGGCCGTAGATGCAGGACACGGAGGCCACAACGATGACGTCGCGCCGGGTGAGCAGCGACATCGTCGCGCTGTGGCGCAGCCGCTCGACCTCCTCGTTCACCGAGGAGTCCTTCTCGATGTAGGTGTCGGTCTGAGGCACGTAGGCCTCGGGCTGGTAGTAGTCGTAGTAGCTGACGAAGTACTCGACCGCGTTGTGCGGGAGCAGCTCGCGGAACTCGTTGGCCAGCTGCGCGGCGAGGGTCTTGTTCGGCGCCATCACCAGGGTCGGGCGCTGGACCTTCTCGATCAGCCAGGCCGTGGTCGCCGACTTGCCGGTGCCGGTCGCGCCGAGGAGCACGACGTCGGGCTCGCCCTCGGCGAGGCGCCGCTCGAGGTCGAGGATGGCGGTGGGCTGGTCACCGGCCGGCTCGTAGTCGGAGACGACCTCGAAGCGCCGCGTCGTGCGCGCCAGGTCGGTCGCCAGGCGTGGCACCGTGGGCCGCGCCGAGCGGCTCGGCAGGGGCGGTCGGGGCGCGGTCGTCGTCACCCCTCAACGGTACGTCCGCCCACCGACAGGAAGCGTTCCGCGACGGGCGGCCCCGGTGGGTCCGTCCACCGACAGGGACGTCCGGGAGGGCCGGCCTCGGCCCGGTGCGCCCCGGCTACGGGGCCGCCGGCGCGCTCGGCGAGGCCACCGGCGACGGCGGGAGCGCGGGGACCGGCTCGGGCACCACCTCCGGCGACGGCACCGCAGCCGAAGCGGGGGCCGGAGCCGGAGCATCGGGGGCGGGCTGCTGCGGCACCGGCGTCGCCTGGACCCCGCTCGGGAACCCGGCGGCGTCGGCCAGCACCTTCCACTGCAGGTCGCCGGTGGTCTGCCAGGACCACAGGCTCACGGCCTGCGACCCGCCGCGGCGGGCGGCGTCGACGAAGGCCTGCACGCTCCGGTCCGGCGCGGGGTCGGCGGCGAGGTACGGGGCGTCGAGGCGCCCGTCGTAGCCCTGGCCGACCGGCAGGACCGGCTTGCCGTACTTGTGCAGGAACGCGATCGACGTCGAGGTCACCACCGACGGCGAGCGGTTGTACCAGTAGGCCATCGGCGCGATCGCGTCCGCGTGCCGCGAGGTCCGCGCGTACGGGTAGGTGTTCACGCGGTGCTCGGACGGCCACGGGACGGTCGCGATGACCGCGACGTCGTCGGGCAGCGCGGCCCGCAGGGTCCGGTAGTAGGTCTCCAGCGCGGCGGCCGACAGACGGGTCCCCTCCGAGCCGGTCTCGACGTCGGGGGCGACGGCGGCGACCCGCGGCGCGCCCGGCCGGCGGAAGGAGGCGGCGCGGGCGAGGCGGCGGGCGTCGGCCTCGGGGTGCACCAGCGTGGGAAAGTCCCAGGCGACGACCTCGAGCCCGGTCCCCCTCGTGGCAGGCAGCAGCTGGGACAGGACCGGCGTGCCGATCCACCCCTTGCGGCTGCTCCCGGTCTGGACGTAGAGGTGCGTGAGCCCGGCGGCCCGTGCCTCGGCGACGACCTGCGGGGCGTGGCCGCGCTCGGACTGCGACCACTCGTGCAGCCACATGCCCGTGCCGGTGGGCAGCCAGCGGGCGACGACGCGCGCACGCCGGACCGGCCGGGGCGAGGGTGACGACGACGGACGCGCCACGGCCGACGGGGAGGCGGCCGGCACCGCCGAGGGTGACGCCGTCGGCAGCGCGACGACGTCGATCCGCTCGCTGGTGGCCTGCACCGGGGCGGGCGCCGGCGCAGGACCGCTCCCGGCCATCGCAGCGCCGGCACCGAGCAGCAGCACGACGACGACCGCCGCCGTCAGCTCGCGCAGGCGGGAGGCGAGGGCGGCCTCGAGGGCGTGCAGGGCGGAGGGGACGCGGGGCACGGACCGGACGCTAGGGACGCCGCAGCCGTTCCGGACCGGGACGGCGCAGGAGGGCCGGAAGTGCTCACGCGACCTGGGAGGAAGGGACCACTCAAGTCCCGGTGAGCCGCTCCCACAGCGCCCGGACCTGAGCCTCGAGCTCCTCGCGGGTGCCGTCGTTGCGCAGGACGTCGGTGGCGGCCGCGAGCCGCTGCTCGCGCGTCGCCTGCCGGGCGATCCGGGCCCGGGCGTCGTCCTCGGTCATCCCCCGCAGGCGCACCAGCCGGTCGAGCTGCACCTGCGGCGGGACGTCGACGACGACGACCGTCTCGTAGCTGCCCGCGAGCCCGTTCTCGACCAGGAGGGCGACGTCGTGCACCAGCACGGGGGCGCCGGCCGCCTCCGCCTCGGCCATCCGCTCGAGCGTGAGGCGACCGATCCGCGGGTGGAGCAGCCCGTTGAGCCGCTGCAGGGCCTCGGGGTCGGGGAACACGCGCGCCCCGAGCGCCTCCCGGTCCAGCGACCCGTCGGGGCGCTGCAGGTCCTGCCCGAAGGCGGCGACCACCTCCGCGAGGCCCTCGCTGCCGGGCTCGACCACCTCCCGTGCCAGCAGGTCGGCGTCGACGACGGCGGCGCCCCAGGAGGCGAGCAGGCGGCTCACGGTGGACTTGCCCGCGCCGATGCCGCCGGTGAGGCCGATCGTCTTCACGGGACCGGACGCTACTGGGGCGCCGGCGTCGTCCACACGTGCGGCACCGACACCCGGCCCAGGGCCTCGGAGGTGACGACCCGCCCCTGCAGCAGCCCCTGGACGACGTCGACGTGGGTGGCACCCAGCAGGTCGTCCTGCAGGCGACCGCCGCGGCCACGGACCCGGACGTCGATGCGGTACCGGCCCTCGACCAGGGGGAGCTCCGCGAGCGTGCAGACGAAGCGCTGCCCCTGCGCGACCGGGGCGTCGCCCGGCGCCGACTGGGAGCTGTCGAAGGAGCAGACCGGCACGCCGAAGCCGTCGTGGACACGGAGCTCGACGGAGGTGTCGGTCAGGCTGCCGGACAGGTCGACCTCGATCCGGAGCGGTCCGCCCGTCGCGACGACGCCGTCGGGACCGCCCTGCACCCGCAGCCCCACGACGTGCGCCTCGCCGCGACCGTCGCGGTCGGTGCGGGCGGCGACGTCGACGTGCTGGAGCTGCTCCAGCGTGCGCAGGTAGGCGGGGACGGCCTGCTCGACGGGGCCGTCGGCGAGGCAGCGGCCGTGCTGCAGGACGAGCGCGCGGGTGCACAGGGCCTGCACGACGGCCATGTTGTGGCTGACGAACAGCACGGTGCTGCCGCTGCGGGCGATCTCGCCCATGCGCGCCAGGCTCCGGCGCTGGAAGGAGGCGTCCCCGACGGCGAGCACCTCGTCGACCAGCAGCACCTCGGGCTCCAGGTGGGCGGCCACGCTGAACGCCAGGCGGACGAACTGCCCGCTCGAGTACCGCTTCACCGGGGTGTCGAGCTGGGCGCCGACCTCGGAGAACGCGACGATGTCGTCGAACCGGCGCAGGATCTCGACCCGCTTCATGCCCAGCACGGCACCGTTCAGGAAGACGTTCTCGCGGCCGGTCAGCTCGGGGTGGAACCCGGTCCCGACCTCCAGCAGCGAGCCCACCCGCCCGCGCACGGTGATCGAGCCGCGGCTGGGCGCCGTCACCCGCGACAGGAGCTTGAGCAGGGTGCTCTTGCCGGCGCCGTTGTGGCCCACGAAGCCGAGGACCTCGCCCGCCCGGACGTCGAAGGTCAGGTCGTCGACGGCGGTCAGCAGCCGGGTGTCGCGGGGGCGCCCGCGGCCGACGAGCCGCTTGGGCAGGTCGACGAGCTGCTCGCGCAGGGTGCTCCCGCCGTACCGGCCGGCGCCGACCTCGTAGTCCTTGCCGAGCCCCTCGACCCGCAGCAGGACGTCGCCGCCGCCGGCGGCGGCCGACGTCGGCGGGCTAGAGGACATCGGCGAAGGTGGCCTCGCGGGCCCGGAAGGAGCGCAGCGCGAGCAGCAGCAGGACCAGCGAGGACGCCGTCGACACCGCGAGCAGGCCCGCGACCGGCTGGGAGCCCCCGAGCAGCGCCCAGCGGAAGCCCTCCACGACGCCGACGTAGGGGTTGACGGCGTAGAGCAGGCGCAGCCCGTGCGGGACCAGGCTGGTCGGGTAGGCGACGGGGCTGACGAACAGCAGGCACTGCACCAGGAAGGGGACGACGTAGCGGACGTCGCGGTAGCGGACGTTGACGGCGGCGAGGTAGGTGCCAGGGCCGAGCACCGCGACGAGGGCCAGCACGACGAGCAGCGGGAGCGCGAGCAGCCGCAGGGGCTGCAGGTCACCGCGGACGACGGCGACGACGAGCAGCAGCCCGAGCCCCACCAGCAGGTCGACGAGCCCCGCCAGCGCCGCAGCCAGCGGGACGGCGAGGCGCGGGAACCAGACCTTGCCGACCAGGCTGGCGTTCGTGACCAGGCTGAGCGAGGTCGTGGCCAGGCTCGTGGAGACGAACGTCCACGGCACGAGGCCGGCGAGCGCGAAGACGGCGTAGGGCTGGCCGTCGGAGGACACCCGGGCGAGCCGGCCGAAGACGACGCTGAAGATCAGCACGGTGAGCAGCGGCTGCAGCAGGACCCACACCGCGCCGAGGACGGTCTGGCGGTAGCGCAGCTTGACGTCACGCTGCGCGAGGAAGAAGACGAGCTCGCGGGCGTCCCACAGCTCGGACAGGCGCAGGGGCGGGCGCTTGCCGGTGGGGACGAGCCGGACGACCGGCAGGGTCCGGTCGCCGACGGTCACCTGCCCGACCCTGTCGCTCGCCGTCCTGACACGATCACGCACGGTACGGCAGCAGAGGTGCTCCGCCACTGCTCCCGTCGGACCGTCTCGTCGGGCAGGAGGTGCAGCGTGGTCCCCCGCGTCAGTGTCGTCATGCCCGTGCGCGACGGCGGCCGGCACCTCGAGCCGGCGGTCCGCAGCGTGCTCGACCAGGACCTCCGAGAGCTCGAGCTGGTCGTCGTCGACGACGGGTCCACCGACGGCACGCCCGGCGTCCTCGCCCGGCTGTCCGCCGGCGACCCCCGCCTGCGGGTCCTGTCCCGGCCTCCCCGCGGCTACGTCGACGCCCTGCGCGACGGCGTCGACGCCGCCCGGGCCGACGTCGTCGCGCGGCTCGACGCCGACGACCTCGCCCTGCCGAGCCGCCTCCGGCGCCAGCTCGAGGTGCTGGACGCCGACCCTGGTGTGGTCCTGGTCGGCGCGGCGGTGCAGGAGGTGGACGGGCAGGACCGAGTCCTGCGCACCCCCGGCCCGGGCTGGTCGCCGCCGACCACGGACGCCGAGCTGCGCGCGGCCCTGCGCACCGGCAACCCGTTCACGCACTCGACCGTGGCGTTCCGCCGGGCGGCGTACGTGCAGGTCGGGGGCTACCGCCCGGCCCTGCGCCCCTCGGAGGACAGCGACCTGTGGCTGCGGCTGTCGGAGGTCGGGCGGCTGGCGGCGCTCCCCGAGGTCCTGGTCCGGTACCGGCTGCACGCCGGGCAGGTCAGCGTGCGCGACCCGCACCAGATGGCGGTCGCGGCGGTCGCGGCGGCGGTCGCCGGAGAGCACCGGCGGGACGGCCGGCCCGACCCCCTGGCCGACGTCGGACGGGTCGACGACGGTCTGCTCGCGGCCCTCGGCGTCCCCGCCTCGCGGGTCGCGGAGCGGGAGGTCGAGCTGCTGCTGTGGCTGTCGCGGCACAGCCGGGGCCTGCACGTGCACCAGCTGCGGCTGCAGGCCCTGCGGGCGGCCGGCGGGTCGACGCAGCCCGCGCGGGCCCGCGTGCAGGTGCTCCGGCAGGCCGGGACCGCCGCCTGGGCGGCCCTGCGCCGGACACTGCCGTGAGCCGGACGCTGCCGTGAGCCGGACGCTGCCGTGACCCGGATGCTGCCGTGAGCCGCTGGCTCGTCCCGCCGGCCCGCTCTCCGGTCGCCCCCGCGAGCGGTCCGCCGTCGTTCACCGTCGTCGTCGCCGCCCACCAGGCGCAGGACACCGTGGCTGCCGCCGTGCTCTCGGCGCTGCGCCAGACGCTCCCGCCGCACGAGGTCGTGGTCTGCGACGACGGCTCGACCGACCGCACGCCCGACGTCCTGGCCGCCCTGGCCGCCGAGCACCCCCGCCTCGTCGTGCTGACGCAGCCGAACGCCGGCGCGTCGGCGGCGCGCAACGCCGCCGTGGCCCGGGCGACCGGCGACCTCGTCGTCGTCCTGGACGCCGACGACGTCTGGGACCCCCGGCGGCTGGAGGAGCTGGCGGCGCTCGCCGTGGCGCGGCCGGACCTGGACGTCCTGACGACCGACGCCTGGTTCGTCGTCGACGGCGTGCGCCGGCCCCGGACCTTCTACGACGACGTCGTCTTCCCCGTGCACGACCAGCGGCGGGCCCTGCTGGAGAGCAACCCGGTCCTCGGTCACGCCGCGGTCCGGCGGCACCGGTGGCGGGAGGTCGGGGGCGCGGACCCAGCCCTGGCCGTCGGCGAGGACTGGGACCTGTGGCTGCGGCTGGTCCTGTCCGGCTCGCTCGTGGGCTGCGTCCGCGAGCCCCTCGTGGAGTACCGGCTGCGCGCGGACAGCCTCAGCGGCGACCGGGTCACCTCCCTGAAGAGCCGCGTCACGGTGCTGCAGCGGGCGGCGGCCCGCGCGGACCTCCTCCCGGACGAGCGCCCGGTCCTGGAGGCGTCGCTGCGCAGGCACGCCCTGCGGGCCGAGCGGGCCGCCCTCGAGCGCGCCCTGGCCGAGGGGGACGGGGCACGGGGCGCGGCGCGGAGCCTGCTGGCCGTCCCCGCCGTGCCCGTACCGACCCGGCTGCGCGCGGCGGCCGTGCTGGTCGC
>JAOPWW010000348.1 GCA_025965495.1 Frankiales bacterium | reverse complement strand
GGCCAGGTGACCGGGCTGCCCGACCTGCTCGCGGTCGCCGTCGACACGGCGCGCGCCGCCGGTGCCGTCGCGCGGCGGCACCAGGGGGACCTCGCGGCGCTCACGGTCGAGCACAAGAGCGGGCCGTCGGACCTCGTGTCGCAGGCCGACCGCGAGGCCGAGCAGGCCGCCCGCGCGGTGCTGGCCGACCGCCGACCCGACGACGCCGTCGTCGGGGAGGAGAGTGCCGCGACGGACGGGACCAGCGGCGTCGCCTGGCACGTCGACCCGATCGACGGGACCACGAACTACCTCTACGGCCGCGACGACTGGTGCGTCAGCGTGGCCGCCTGGCAGGACGGGCGGGCGCTCGTCGGCGTCGTGCTCGAGCCGGTCACCGACCGCCTGACGACGGCGACCGCGGGCGGCGGCGCGTGGTGCCGCGGCGTGCGGCTGCAGGTGCGCCGGCCGTCGTCTCTGGAGGAGACGGTGGTCGAGCTGGGGCTCGGACGAGCTTCCCGACGGGCCGCCGCCGGGAGGGTCTTCGGGGAGCTGGTGCCGCGCGTGCGGGACGTCCGGCGCGGCGGGAGCGCCGCGATCGCCCTCGCGAACGTCGCCCTCGGGCGGGCCGACGCTGTCTGGTCGCCCGGGCTGCAGACGTGGGACCTCGCGGCAGGCGTGCTGCTCGTGGTCGAGGCGGGCGGGGTGGTGCACGACCTCGACGGCGCGGTCGACGGCATGCCGGCGTCGGGCGAGGTGCTGGCAGGGGACGCCGCCACGGTGGCGCGGCTGCGTCCCCTGCTCCAGGCGGCCTACGGCTGAGCGCTCACATCGCCTTGGTGGTCGAGGCGACGTCGTGGACCATGATCGACGGTGCGCCGCCCAGCAGGTCGCCGAGCTTGCCGAGGCCCGCCGTGACGTGCGGCTGCTGCATGTGGGCGTCGAGGGACTCCTGCGCGTCCCAGGTCTCGACGCTCACGAAGACGGTGGGGTCCTCGACGTCGGCGTAGAAGCCGTAGGACAGGCAGCCGGCGTCGCCGCGGCTGGTCTTGGCGAGGTCGGCCAGCAGGGCGTGGAGCTCCTCCCGCGTCTCGGGCTTGGCGGGGAGGGTGGCGACGACGAGCAGCACGCGGACTCCAGGGGCTAGGGGCGGAGGCTGCAGCATGGACGTGTTGCGCTCCGGTGCCAACCGGACGGGCACCGGCTGCGTCCTGGGTGCTGGAGGAGGACGCGTGGAGGAGGGGCTGTGAGGCAGCAGGACGACGACGCGTTCAGCGCGTTCGTCGCCGCGCGCTCGCGCCACCTGCTGCAGGCGGCCCACCTCCTGACCGGCGACCGGCACCGCGCCGAGGACCTGCTGCAGACCGCGCTGACCCGCGCGTACCTGCGCTGGGACCGCATCGTCGACGAGGACCCGGAGGGCTACGTGCGACGCACGATGGTGAACGCCCACATCGACTGGTGGCGCCGCAAGCCCTGGCGGGAGCAGCCGACCGAGGTGCTGCCCGACGTCGGGGTCGAGGACAGCACCGGCACGGCCGACGCCCGCCGCGGGCTGCTCGCTGCCCTCGCCGAGCTGTCCCCGCGGCAGCGCGCCGTCATGGTGCTGCGCTACTTCGAGGACCTGTCGGAGGCCGAGATCGCCCGCACCCTCGGCTGCTCCACCGGGACGGTCAAGAGCGCCGCCTCGCGGGCCACCGCGAAGCTCCGGCTCTCGCCGGCGCTGTCGTCGGAGGTGGCGGCGTGGACCTGAGCGCGCAGATGCAGGCGCCGTCGCTGGCGCTCGAGCCGTCCCCCGGCCTGCTCGACGCCGTGCGCCGTCGGGCCGGCCGGGTCCGTCGTCGTCGGCGCCTCGCGGGCGGTGCCCTGGTGGTCGCCGCTGCCGTCACCGGGGTCGGGGTGCTGCCCGGACTGCTCCACACCGGGACGCAGACCGGACGGCTCGCGACCCCTGACCGCTCCTACGGCATTCGGACGGCGACGTCGGCGGTCGTGCTGCTCGAGCGGCTCAACGGGGCCGACGTCGTCGCGTGGTTCGAGGGCGACGAGCTGTGCGCGGCCGCGATCCGGGTCAAGCGCCGCCGCGAGTGCGCGCCGGGCGTCAGCGCCGCGAGCCCCGACCCGTTCCCCTTCGTCTTCGACGCCACCAGCCGCGCCCTGCGCGTGGACGACCGGCAGCTGCTCGCGGGGGTCGTGCGCACCGACGTGCAGCAGGTCGCGGTCGAGGTCGCCGGTGGTCCTCCGCTGCGCGCGACGGCGACCCGCGAGCCGGGCTTCCCCCTGCCGGTGTTCTCGGTGGAGCTGCCCCACGGCGCGACCGTGCTCCGGCTCGTCGCCTACGGACCGGCCGGCGAGGAGCTGGGCACGCGCCGCCCGTAGCCGTCCGTGCCAGGCTGGTGCCGTGGTGGACAGGGTCGTCTCGGGGCTGCAGTCCGTGCCCGCTCCGGTGGCGTACGTGCTGGTCGCCCTGCTCGTGTTCGGGGAGGCGGCCGTCTTCGTCGGGTTCGTGCTGCCGGGCGAGACCGCGGTGGTCCTCGGCGGGGTGCTGGCCGGGAGCGGCCGCCTGTCGCTGCCGGTGCTGCTCGTGCTCGTGGTCGTGTCCGCGATCGTCGGGGACTCCGTCGGCTACGAGGTCGGCCGGCGCTTCGGTCCGCGACTGCTCGCTCTCGGGCCGCTGCAGCGCCACGCCGCCCGCCTCGACGGCGCCCAGACGTTCCTCCGCGAGCGCGGCGGGGTGGCCGTCCTGCTCGGCCGGTTCACGGCGTTCCTGCGCGCCGTCGTCCCGGGGATCGCCGGTCTCAGCCGCATGCCCTACCGGCGCTTCCTCGCCTGGAACGCCGTCGGCGGCCTGGTGTGGGGCGCGGGCTTCACCCTGCTGGGCTACCTCGCGGGCGACAGCTACAAGAGGCTCGAGAAGGGCGTGGGCCGCGGCAGCGCCGTGCTCACCGCCGTGCTCGTGGTCGGTGCGCTCCTGCTGTGGCAGCGCGCCCGACGGCGGGGCCGGGACTAGGCGACCACGGCGGCGAGGCCGTCCCGCAGCACCGCGACCGTCTGGTCGTAGCGCTCGGCATCGAGGCAGGTGTAGCTGATCTCGACCTGCAGGGCCTCCCGCCCCCGGCGCTGGAGCTGCGAGGTGATCGTGCGTGGACCGGCCGAGAAGGGCCAGTTCAGCGCCAGCGGGTACCCGCTGCGGACGGCTGCCGCCACCAGGCCGGGGTAGAGGCGGGAGGCGCGCTCGGGCTCCTGGCCGAGCCCGAGACACAGGTCGACGCCGCGAGGACGCATCACGTGCAGGTCGACGACGACCACGTCGTCGTGCCACGCGGCCAGCCGCTCGAGGTACGGCGACCCCTCGTCCCAGTTCGGGTCGCCCCGCTGCTCCGGCTCGGTGTGGATCGCCGACCAGCCGAGCTGCGCCGACAGCTGCAGCGCGAGGTCGCGCGTCGCCTCCTCGGCCCGCTTCGGCGTCCCGTCCCGCACCTGGGCGGCCGCGTGCGGCGCGCTCAGCACGTAGCGGGAGGCGCGGACCACCTCGGACCACGGGCCGGCTGCCGAGGCGACCCGGCGTCCCGGCTCCGTCTGGTCGACCACCCCGGTAGGTTACGGACCGGTCGTCCTGGGAGCGTCGCGTGCGGGTGGTCCTGCTGTCCTACGCCGAGGTCCTGCCCGACGCCCTGGCCTCCTGGCGGCGCGCCGCGGCCGCCCGACCGGTCGAGCTGGTCGAGGTCGAGCCGCACCTGCTCCGCCTGCACCTGCCCGACCGCGCAGCACCGCGCGTCCTGGTCGGCAGCGACGTCCTGCGGGCCGACGCCGTCGTCCACCGGACCGTGCAGCCCTACCGCTCCCTGGTGCAGCCCGTGCTCGAGGTGCTCGCCGCGCAGGGCACCGTCGTGCTGAACGACGTCGGGCGCGCGCTGCTGAGCCGCAGCAAGGTCCGCACCCTCCTGCGCCTCGCCGAGCTGGGCCTGCCGACCGTGCCGACGACGGCGGTCGCCGGCCCCCTGTCCGCTCTGGACGTGCGCGACCTCGGCGCGGACCTCGTGCTCAAGCCGTCGTCCGGTGCGCAGGGCCGGGACGTCAGGCGCATCCCGGCGCGCGAGCTCGGGGACGGCCGGGAGCCGGGGCCGTGGTCGGCGTCCGACGGTCCGACCCTGGTGCAGCCGCTCGTCCGGAGCCCGTTCGACCTGCGGGCCTACGTCGTCGGGGGGACCTGCGTCGCCCTCGGACAGCGCTGGCACGCGCCCGGCGACTGGCGCTGCAACGTCGCCCTCGGCGGCACGGTCACCCCCGTCGACGACGACGTCCTCCGCGCGCGCGCCGAGCAGCTGGCCGTCGCCGCGGTCGACGGCCTCGGCCTGGACCACGCCGCGGTCGACCTCCTCGTCGACGACGGTCAGCCCCTGCTGTCCGAGGTCGACGCGTGGGGCGGCTTCGTCGGGCTGGAGGGCGGCCTCGGCGTCGACGTCGCCGGTCGCGTCCTCGACCTGGCCGCGAGCAGGACGCACGCGTGACCGTCGTCGTCGGGCTGGGCCTCAACCCCTTCTCGCCGCGCGTGCCGGCAGCGCTCGAGGAGGCGGCCCGCTCCCTCGGCGTGCGCACCCGCGTGCTGGACCTCCCGACCCTGTGCGCCGAGGTGTCTACCGACGGCACCGCCGAGGTCCGCGACCGGCACGGCGTCGTCGAGGTGTCGCACCTGGCCCCCGCCCTCCTGTACTGGCAGGAGGCCGC
>JAOPWW010000345.1 GCA_025965495.1 Frankiales bacterium | reverse complement strand
CGAGGCCGACGCGGACCGCGACCGCACGCCGGCCCGGCCCCGACGGCCGCCGGCGACGCCGCTCGAGCCCTGACCCGTCCTGTCGGTGGCGGGCCCTAGCGTGCCCGTCGTGAGTCCCCAGGTCGCCTCCGCGTGCATCACGGCCAGCGCGGTCGTGCTCGGCCTGGTGCTGCAGGCCCTCGTCGCCCGGTACACGCTGCGGCAGAAGCAGGGCGCCGACCTCAGGTCGGCGCACTGGCAGCGCATCCAGTGGGCCGTCGACAAGACCCTGTCCGGGGACGTCGAGGCGCTGGAGATCGGCATGCGGGCCCTGGAGACCATCGCCCTCGACGAGACGGTCGGGGACGTCGACCTCAAGGTCGTCGGGACCGCCCTCGACGTCGGGGAGCCGAAGCTGCTCAACGCCACGGCCCAGGCGGAGGCTGCCGAGGGCGGTGCGGAGGCCTGATGGGCGTCCTGGACACCGGACTGCAAGCGGCGCAGACTGTGTGCGTGGACACGCAGCAGGAACCGCGGGAGCAGCGCGAGCGTCGCGAGCGCGCGGAGCGGCTGCGCCGTGCGGTCGAGAGCGTCGCCGAGACGCGCAAGATCGTCGCGGAGCGGCTCGCCCGCAGCGACGCCCGGCGCGCCGGCTAACCGAGGTCGGTCAGGGCCTGCTCGTCCAGCTCCACCGTGCCGGCGGCGAGGTTCTCCTCCAGGTGCCCGACCGAGCCGGTCCCGGGGATGAGCAGGGCGTGCGGCACCGTCGCGAGGATCCAGGCCAGAGCGACCTGCGCGGGGGTGCAGCCCAGGCGCTGCGCCGTGGCGGTGACCGACGGCGTCGTGAGGACGGGGTCCACGCCGAAGCCGGAGCCCAGCGGGAAGAACGGCACGAAGGCGATGCCCCGCTCGCCGCACAGGTCGACGACGGGCTGCGACGCGCGGTCCACGACGTTGTAGGGGTTCTGCACGCAGACGACCTCCGTGCGGGCCAGCGCCTGCGTCAGCTGCTCCGCGCTCACGTTGCTCAGGCCGACGCCCTCGATGAGGCCGTCCTCGCGGGCCTGCACCATCGCGTCGACCTGCTCGTCGAACGGCACGTCGCTGCCGTGGCCCGGGTCCATGACCCGGAGGTTCACCGCGCGCAGCCGCTCGACGCCGAGCGCCCGGAGGTTGTCCTCGATGCCCTGGCGCAGGTCCTCGGGGCGGTCCCAGGGCAGCCACTCGGCCTTGGGGCCGCGCTTGGCCCCGACCTTGCTCACCAGGGCGACGCCGTCGTAGGGGTGGAGCACCTCGCGGAGCAGGTCGTTGACGACGTCGGGCCCGTAGTACTGAGAGGTGTCGACGTGGTCGACGCCGAGCTCGACCGCACGGCGCAGCACGGCGACGGCGGCGTCGCGGTCGCGGGGCGGGCCGAAGACACCGGGGCCGGCGAGCTGCATGGCGCCGTAGCCGAGGCGGCGGACAGGGGCGGGACCCAGCGGGAACGTGCCGGCGGCGTCGGCGGGGAGAGTCATGGGACGACCCTAGGACTGCGGCCGGGCGCGGCGCACCAGGCCCTCCTGCACGACCGACACCACCCGGCGCCCGTCGCGGGTCCAGATCGCGCCCTTGGCCAGGCCGCGGCCGCCGCCGCTCCAGGGGGACTGCTGGTCGTAGAGCCACCAGCCGTCCGCGCGGAACGGCGCGTGGAACCACATGGCGTGGTCGAGGGAGGCGCCGACGATGTCGCCGCTGCCCCAGGACAGGCCGTGCGGGCGCACCGCCGTCTCCAGCAGGCTGATGTCGCTGGCGTAGGCCACCAGGCACACGTGCAGCACCGGGTCGTCCGGCACGGCGCCCGCGGCCCGCATCCACAGGGTCGTGCGGTCGCCGGGGGGCTCGGGGGACCGGCGGGCCAGCAGCGGGGGCTCGCCGACGTAGCGCATCTCG
Organism: Frankiales bacterium; assembly: GCA_025965495.1. Classification (GTDB taxonomy): domain Bacteria; phylum Actinomycetota; class Actinomycetes; order Mycobacteriales; family SCTD01; genus RYN-122. The sequence continues at coordinate 16,587 of JAOPWW010000345.1, read as the reverse complement.
ATCGGCCGCGGCCGGACGAACCACGCCGGGATCTCGTCGGCCAGGTCGGCGAGCTGCTCCTGCACGGTCGGGAGCTCCTCCGGCCCGGGGACGTCGGGCAGCGCGTCGGCGTGCTCGAACCCCTGCTCCTCGACGTGGAACGAGGCCTGCAGGTTGAAGATCGCCTTGCCGTGCTGGACGGCGACGACGCGGCGGGTCGTGAAGGAGCGGCCGTCCCTGATCCGGTCGACCTCGTAGAGGATCGGGACGCTCGGGTCGCCGGGGCGCAGGAAGTAGGCGTGCAGCGAGTGGACCGGACGGTCGGCCGGCACCGTGCGTGCGGCAGCCACCAGCGCCTGCGCTGCCACCTGGCCGCCGAACACGCGCTGGCCGGCCACCTCGGGCTGGCGGCCGCGGAACAGGTCGGCCTCGATGCGCTCCAGGTCCAGGACCAGCAGCAGTTCCTCGAGCGGCGTCACGGCTGCCGCACCCGCAGCAGGCCCTCCTGCACGACCGAGACCACGCGGCGCCCGTCCGGGGTGCTGATCACGCCGCGGGCGAGACCGCGCGCGCCGCCGGCCCAGCCGGACTGCTGCTCGTAGAGGAACCACTGGTCGGCGCGGAACGGCGCGTGGAACCACATGGCGTGGTCGAGCGAGGCCCCGGCCGCGAGGTCGTCGTCCCACGTCATGGCGTGCCGCACCAGGACGGCGTCGAGCAGGGTCATGTCGCTGGCGAAGGCGGCGGCGCAGACGTGGACCAGCGGGTCGTCCGGCAGCGGCTCGGTCGTGCGCATCCACAGCCGGCTGACCTCGTGGCCCTCGCCGCCCCGGGCCCGAACCACCTGGGCGGGCTCGGTGATCGGCCTCGCCTCGATCGGGCCGACCCGGTCCCACCAGGCGTGCGCCGGCCCGCCGACGGGGCGCAGCACCTCCTCCATGGTGGGCAGGTCGTCCGGCGGCGGGACCTGGGGAAGCGGGTCCTGGTGCTCGAGCCCCTCCTCGGGGACGGCGAAGGAGGCCTGCAGGTTGAAGATCGCCTTGCCGTGCTGGATGCCCACGACCCGACGGGTGGTGAACGAGCGGCCGTCCCGGATGCGGTCGACGGTGTAGACGATCGGGACGCTCGGGTCCCCGGGCCGCAGGAAGTAGGCGTGCAGCGAGTGGACGGCGCGGTCGGCGTCGACGGTGCGGCCGGCGGCGACCAGGGCCTGGGCCGCGACCTGCCCGCCGAAGACGCGCTGGCGCTCGTCGCCGGGCTGGTGACCGCGGAACACGTCGAGCTCGATCCGCTCGAGGTCGAGCACGGCCACCAGGCCCAGGGGTTCGGTCACGGGGTGATCATGCCGGACCGGCTCACCGCGCGGTGACCTGCCCGCCCTCGACGCGCAGGGTGCGGGTGACCTCCACCGCCTCGAGCAGCCGCCGGTCGTGCGAGACCAGCAGCAGCGTGCCCTCGTAGGCCGCGAGGGCCTCCTCCAGCTGCTCGATCGCCGGCAGGTCGAGGTGGTTGGTCGGCTCGTCCAGCACCAGCAGGTTGACCCCCACCGCCTGCAGCAGGGCGAGCCCGGCGCGGGTCCGCTCGCCCGGCGACAGCGACGCCGCAGCGCGGTGCACGTGGTCGGCCTTGAGCCCGAACTTCGCGAGCAGCGTCCGCACCTCGCCCGCCGGCCACTGCGTCGCCTCCTCGACCACCTCGACGACGGTGGCCTCCCCGCGGAACGCCGACCGCGCCTGGTCCAGCTCGCCGAGCGCGACGCCGCTGCCGAGCGACTGCCGCCCCGACGCCAGCGGCACCCGGCCCAGCAGCGCCCCCAGCAGCGTCGTCTTGCCCGCCCCGTTCGGCCCGACCAGGGCGGTGCGCTCGCCGTAGGACACCTGCAGGGTCACCGGCCCGAGCACGAAGCCGCCCCGGTCGACGACGGCGTCGACCAGCGTCGCGACGACGTCGCCCGAGCGGGGCGCGGCCGCGATCTCGAGCTTGAGCTGCCACTCCTTGCGCGGCTCCTCGACCTCCTCGAGCCGGCGCAGCTGCGCCTCGATCGTCTTGACGCGGCCCGCCGAGTGGGTCGCGGCCTCGATCCGGGCGCCCTTGGCCGCGCGGTCGTTGTCGGGCATCTTGCGCTTGGCCCGCACCGCGCCGCGGACCGACTGCTCGCGCTGCCGCTGGGCCTGGTCGACCAGGCCGCTGCGCTTGTCGTCGTACTCCTCGTAGGAGTCGCGGGCCTGCCGGCGCGCGAGCGCCCGCGCCTCGAGGTAGGCGTCCCAGCCGCCGTTGTAGAGCCGTGCGGTGCGGCTCGGCTCGTCCAGGTCCAGGACGCTGGTGATGGTCCGCGACAGGAACTCGCGGTCGTGGCTGACGACGACCAGCCCGGCCTGCAGCCCGAGCACGAACCGCTCCAGCCGCTCCAGCCCCGCGAAGTCGAGGTCGTTGGTCGGCTCGTCGAGCAGGAAGACGTCGTAGCGGGACAGCAGGACGCTCGCCAGCGACGCCCGGGCCGCCTGCCCGCCGGACAGGGTGACCGTCTCGGCGGCGAGCAGGTCCGCCGGGAGCCCGAGGTCGGCGCAGACCTCCTCGCTGCGGACGTCGAGGTCGGCGCCGCCGAGGTCCAGCCAGCGCTCGAGCGCCCCGCTGTAGACGTCGTCCGCGCCGGGCGCCTCCTCGGTCAGCAGGACGGTGGCCGCGTCCAGCGCCTCCTGCGCGGCCGTCACGCCGGTCCGGCGCCCGAGGAACGCCGCCAGGGTCTCGCCGGGCCGGCGGTCGGGCTCCTGCGGCAGCAGGCCGACCGTCGCCGTCGGGGGAGCGAGGGCGACCGTCCCGCTGTCGGGTCCGAGGGCGCCCGCGAGCGTGGCCAGCAGCGTCGACTTGCCGACGCCGTTGGGACCGACGACGCCGACCCGCGAGCCGGGCGCCACCGTCAGGCTGACGTCGGACAGCACGAGCGAGGGGCCGCGCACGACGGTGACGCCGCCGGCGACCAGCGTGGCGCTCACGCGCTGCCGTCCCCGGTGGCCAGCACCTCGGCGAGGTCGTAGCGGACCGGCCGGTCCAGCTGCTCGTAGGTGCAGGACGCGGCGTCGCGGTCGTGGCGCCAGTGCTTGAACTGCGCGGTGTGGCGGAACCGGCTGCCCTCCATGGCGTCGTAGCCGACCTCGGCCACCAGCTCCGGACGCAGGGGGACGAACCCGAGGTCCTTGCCGGAGTTCCACCGGCTGCCCGCCGACTGCCCCGGGTGCCGCTCCGGGACGGCGTCGCCGACCCACGGGTGCGGCCCGTCGGTGACGTAGGGGGCGAGCTCGGCCAGCAGCTCCTGGCGTCGGGCCATCGTGAAGGAGGCGGCGACGCCGACGTGCTGCAGGCTGCCTGCGCCGTCGTAGAGGCCGAGCACCAGCGAGCCGACCACCGGACCGCTCTTGTGCAGCCGGTAGCCCGCGACGACGACGTCGGCCGTCCGGGCGTGCTTGACCTTGGTCATCACGCGCTTGTCCTGCTGGTAGGTCTGGCCGGCGGGCTTGGCGATCACGCCGTCGAGGCCGGCGCCCTCGAAGACCTCGAACCAGCCACGGGCGGTCGCGGGGTCGGCCGACACCGGGGTGAGGTGCACGGGCGGGCGCGCGCCGGCGTGGGCCTGCTCGAGCAGGACCCGCCGCTCTGCCTGGGTGCGGCCGGTGAGGTCGTCGTCGCCGAGCGCGAGCAGGTCGAAGGCCACGAAGCTCGCGGGCGTCTCGTCGGCCAGCCTCGTGACCCGGGAGGCGGCCGGGTGGATGCGCTGCAGGAGCGCCTCGAAGTCGAGCCGGTCGCCGGTGACGATGACGATCTCGCCGTCGACGACGCACCGGTCCGGCAGCGACTCCTTGACCGCGGCCACGACCTCCGGGAAGTACCGGGTCAGCGGCTTCTCGTTGCGGCTGCCGAGCTCGACCTCGTCGCCGTCGCGGAACACGATGCAGCGGAAGCCGTCCCACTTCGGCTCGTAGAGGTACTCGCCCTCGGGGACGCCGGGCACGCTCTTGGCGAGCATCGGCTTGACGGGCGGCATGACAGGCAGGTCCACGACCGGAGTCTGCCAGCGCGCCGCGGTGCGGTCCCGGACCTGCGTCAGCTCTCGCCGGGCAGGAGCCGCAGCGCGACGACGGCGGCGTCGTCGGTCCCGCCGTCGCGGCGGACGGTGGCGAGCAGCCGGGCGCACAGCTCGTCCGGGGAGCCGACCTCGCCGAGCAGCCGCACCGCGGTGTGGGACAGCTCCTCGAGCATGTCGTCCATGTCCCGCCCCCGGCGCTCGACCAGGCCGTCGGTGAACATGAGCACGGTGCTGCCGGCGTCGACCTGCTCCACGGCCTGGTCGCGCGGCGCGTCGACGCCGGTCCCGATCATCACGCCGCGGCCGCCGTCGAGGTACCGGGCCGAACCGTCGGGCGCGAGCAGCAGCGGCGAGGGGTGGCCCGCGTTCGACCAGGTGAGCACGGCCCCGCCGTCGGCGCGCCGGGCGAGCTGGGCGTAGACGACGGTCGCGAGGTCGGCCATCGCGAACGACGACACGAGCCGGTCCAGCCGGCCGAGCACCCGCGCGGGGCTGTCACCGTCGGCGGCGCAGGTGCGCAGCACCGACCGCAGCTGTCCCATCGCGGCGGCGGCCGCCATGTCGTGACCCATGACGTCGCCGACGACCAGCCCGGTGGAGCCGTCGGGCAGCACGAAGGCGTCGTACCAGTCGCCGCCGACCAGGGAGGCGCTGCTGGAGGGCTGGTAGGCGGCGCCGAGCTGGAGGCCGGCGACGGCGGGGAGCTCGGGCAGCAGGCTGTGCTGCAGGTCCTCGGCGACCTGCCGCTGGGCGGTGTACTGCGCGACGTTGTCGACGAGCAGTCCCGCGCGGCGGCCGACGTCCTGGAGCAGGGCCAGGTCCTCCTCGAGGAACGGGAGCGCCTGGTCGCCGGTGCGGAGCAGGCTGATCGCGCCGAAGACCCGTCCGCGCGCGGCCAGCGGCACGACGCAGGCGTGCCGCATCTGGATCTGCACCCACAGGTCGGCCTGCGTGCTGTCGGAGGCGATCTTGGCGAGGTGCTCGTCCGTGACGGCGAGGTGCACCAGGGGTGCGCCCGCGAGGACCTGGTGCACGCCCGAGCCGGGGTTGCGACGGCGGGGCAGCACGGCCTCGGCCTTCAGCATCGCCTCCGCCTTGGCCGGGTCGGCGGCGGTGGTCACGACCGAGCGGGCGCTCTGCACGCCGCCGTCCGCGAGGTCGATCGTGCACAGGTCGGCGAACCCGGGGACGAGCAGCCCGGCGAGCCGGGTCAGCGCCTGGTCGACGTCCAGGACCTCGGTCAGGGCGACGCCGACGGCGTCGATGAGGGCGAGCCGGGCGAGGGCCCGGTCGCGCTCGCGCTCGGTCGCGCGGCGCACCCCGGCGTCGACGAAGTAGACGGCGAGCCCGTCCGGGCCCGGGTGGGCGCGCACCTCGAAGAGGCGGTCGAGCGCGGGGAACCACTGCTCGAAGCGGACCGGCACGCCGTCGCGGACGGCGCGCTCGTACTGCTGCTCGAAGGCGGTGCCGACGGCGTCGGGGAAGACCTCCCAGACCGAGCGGCCGAGCAGCTGCGACCGGTCGCGGGCGAGCAGGCGCTCGGCCTCGCGGTTGAGGTAGCGGAAGCACCAGCGGTCGTCGAGCAGGAAGAACGCGTCGCCCATGAGCTCGAGCGTCCGCTCGGCCCGCTGCTGCCCGAGCTGGCGCTCCGTCACGTCGACGACCACCCCGACGAGGCGCTCGGTCGCCCCGTCGGCGCCCGGGAGCGCCCGTCCGCGCGCCTCCAGCCACCGCAGGCCGCCGTCGTGGAGCAGCACCCGGTAGGTCGCGGCCAGCTCCCCGACCTCGAGGACGGAGCGCGTCATGGCCTCCCGCATCACCTCGGCGTCGTCGGGGTGCAGCTGGCCGAAGAAGGTCTGCAGGCTGCCGTCGAAGGTCGTCTGGTCGACGTCGAGCAGCCGGAACAGCCGGTCGTCCCAGTCGAGGTGCCCGGTGCGCACGTGCCAGTCGAAGGAGCCGACGTCGGCGGCGTCGAGCGCCATCTCCAGCCGGACGGAGGTCGAGACGGCGGCCACGCCCTGCAGGGCGACGCCGGCCCGGCGGCCGACGTCCTCGAGGACCGCCAGGTCCTCCGGCGGCAGCGCGGCCGTGGCCCGCCGGCTGACGCTCAGCGCGCCGAGGACGGTCTCGCCGGCGACCAGCGGGACGACGGCCCCGGCCCCGGCGCCGACCTCGCGCATCGCGGCGGCGAAGGTCCGGTCCGGGCCCGCGAGGGCCTCCAGCACCTGGTCGTCGACCACGGCGAGCACCTCCGAGCGCCCGGTGGCGAGGACCTTGCCGGCGCCGTGGGGCTGGTCGAGGCGGACGGTGAACGAGACGGCCAGCCGGTCCAGCGCCGGTTGCAGCGCGGGGTCGGCGTGCCGGACCAGGAAGCAGCGCACGGCGCCCTCGCGGTCCTGCAGGTGCACCGACACCCAGTCGGCGAGGTCGGGCAGGAGGAGGTCGGCGACCGCCTCGAGCACGGCGCCCTGGCTGCGGGCTCGCCCCAGCCGGTCGCCCAGGGTCGCCAGCAGGCGGGTCCGGGCCTCCGCCCGCCGCTGGTCGGTGATCTCGACGGCCAGCACGACGGCGGCCTCGACCTGTCCCTCCGCGTCGCGCACGGGGAACCAGGAGGTGCGCCAGCTGGTCGTGTGCCGGGCGGTCGTCACCTCCTCCTCGAGGGTGCGCCCGGTCTCGAAGACGGTCCGGACCAGCTCGTGCAGGCGCTCGGCCTCCTGCGGCGTGCCGACGACGATGTCGCGCACCGCGCGGCCGACGTGGTCGGCGGCCGAGCGCCCGTTCACCGAGGCGATGACCTCGTTGACGCGGAGGTAGCGGCCCTGCGCGTCGTAGACCGCGATCCCGACGGGCGCCTCGCCGTAGAGGGTGCGCAGGACGCCGAGGTCGGTCCCGGACACGTGCCCGTCGGTCTGCAGCAGCCGGTCGAGCTCGTCGCGGACGGCCCGCAGGCGGCGCAGGGCCTGGGCCCGGGCCACGGCCTGGCCGGTCTGGACGGCGAGCCCGTCGAGCAGCGCGCGGTCGTCGGCGCTGAACACGTGCGGCTCGTCCCACGAGAAGCGCAGCGCGCCGACGACCTCCCCGGCGATGAGCAGCGGCAGCGCCGCGACGGCCACGACGTCGGGCTGCACCCGGGCCAGGCCGGGGAAGCGGGCGTCGCGGTCCTCGCGGCTCTCGACCAGGACGGTCTCGCCGGTGCGCAGGGCCAGGCTGCTCGGCCCCGGTGGCAGCCCGCTCCCACGGGCCGTCCGGTACCGGGCGTCGACACCGACGTCGCGCCCGACCTCGTGGACGGCGACCGTCCCGGCCGAGGACGCCCGCGTCAACGCGCCGCCGCTGGCGCCGAGCATGCGCACGCCCTCGGCCGTCGCGATGCGCGCGATGTCCTCGACCGACTCCGCTGCCGCCAGCCCGGCGGTCGCCCGCTGCAGCTGCGCGCTGCGCTCGGCCGCGCGCTGGCCCTGCTGCAGCCGGTGCAGCTCGCGCAGCAGCCGCGCCTCGAAGGTCTCCTCCGGGACGTCGGGGCCCAGGCCGCCCGCGGCGCGCAGGCCCGCGACGAGGCGGCCGACGTACCACTCGCGGAGCACCCGGTGCTCCACCGGGGACTCCAGCGACAGCATGCGACGGTCCCGGGCGAAGGCGTCGGCGGCCGACAGGGCCTGCAGGTACTCCTCGCCCACGTCGGCAAGGGAGACGGGCAGGCGGAAGACGATGTCGACCCGGCGCTCGCCCCGGCCGGCGGCCGCGGTGATGAGCGCGCGCAGCTGGCCCCGCGCGTCGGCGAAGCGCCGCACCGCCTCGGCCATCGGCTCGACGACCTCCCGGGGCAGCCCTCCGGCGCCCTCGGCCAGCGCGATCTCGCGCAGCAGCCCGTCGAGGTGGTCCTTGGCGGCACGCAGGAGCTCGACGGGTGCCTCGCCGACCCGCACCTCCACCCGCGGGTCCTGTCGCGGCCGGCCGGGGACGTCGTCGTCGGAGAAGGCCTCGAGCAGCGCGTCGACGTCGAGGTCGGGGACCTGCTCGTCGGCGTCGCCGGTCAGCACGCACCAGACGCTCTTGCCGTGCTCGTGGTCCGGGCGGTCCTGCACGCCCCAGCCCTGCGACAGCGCCGCGACGAGGTTGAGCCCCCGTCCGGTCGTGGCTCCGCTGGTGCTCTCCCGCCGCAGGGGCGCGGTCGTGCTGCCGTCCCTGACCTCCAGGCGGACGCCCTCGGCGACGCGCTCGAGCACGACGCGCGCCGGCCCGGGGGCGTGCAGCACGGCGTTGGCCAGCAGCTCCGACAGCACGAGGTCGACGTCGTCGCGCAGCGCGCTCGCGTCCAGGTCGACGAGGACCTCCCGCGCCCAGGTGCGGGCCAGCGGGACCGCCTCCGGCCGCGCCACGAGGTCCAGCTGCGGCACGGGGGCTCCTCACGTCGGACGTCGAGCGTAGGGGACCTCCGCCTGTGCCACTGTCTGATCCTGCCCCCGCGTCCTCGTGCGGGGGCCGAGCAGCGCGAGGAGTGCGACATGTCGAAGGACAAGGGCGGCCGCGAGGTCAAGAAGCCCAAGGCGGACAAGAACAAGAAGGCCACCGGCCAGACGCCGTCGCCGATCACGGCCGTGATGACGCCGGGGGCCAAGAAGACCTGAGGCGGGGGTCCGGGGGCCGGCAATCCCTCAGTCGGGTGACCGTCCTGCCGATGCGGACAGGGTGACGACCTCGACGCGTGCCCGCACCAGCGGCCCCAGGGACGGCGCGCGATGACGCCCCGCGGCGTCGAGGTGGTCCTGTTCGTCATCCGGGTCGTCGAGCTGCTCAGCGTGCTCGCCGTGCTCCGGTCCGTCGGCCTGGCCTGGCGGCGGACCCGGGCCCGGTCCACCGGGTTCCTCGTGCCGGCCTTCGGCTGCCTGGGCCTGGTGCTGACGTCGGCGTTCCTGCCGCAGCCCGGCCCCGGCACGCTGCGCGACGTCTGGGTGAAGGTCCTGGTCCTGGCCCTCGTGCTGGTGCCCTGGCTGCTGCTGGGCTTCGTCGACGCCCTGGGCGTGGTCGGGCGGCTCGGGTACCGGGCGGCCACGGCGCTGCTCGTCGTCGAGGTCGTCGTCGCCCTCGCCGTCCCGTCCCTGCCCGAGGACCCGCAGGCCCGGCCCTGGTACCTCACGCTCCTGCTCGTCGTGCTCGTCGCCGGCTGGACCGTGCAGTCGCTCGTCGGCGCCCGCGGCCTGCTGCTGGCCGGGCGCGGCCAGCCGACCGTGGTCCGGCGCCGCCTGCACCTGCTCAGCGCGGGCAGCCTCACGCTCGTCCTCACCCTCGCCGGCGGGTTCGCCACGCCCTCGGGGCACCAGGACGCGACGACCCTCGTCCTGCCGCTGCTCGGCCTGGCCGGCGTCGGCCTGTTCTTCCTGTCCTTCGTGCTGCCGCGCTCGCTGCGGGTCCTGTGGCGCCAGCGCGAGGTGGCCGACCTCGTCGTCGCCCAGGCAGCCCTGCTCACGACCGGCACCCGGGCCGAGGTCGGGCAGCTGCTCGTGCCGCAGCTGGTCCGGCTGCTCGGCGGTGAGGCCGCCGCCCTCGTCGGCGCCGACGGCGTCGTCCTGCACGACCAGGGCACGACCGCGCAGGAGCTGGCGGCCGTCGTCGCGCTGCCTCGGGCGGCGTCGCTGTCGCAGGCCGAGGTGCACGACCTGGGCCGCGGCGTCGTGGCGCTCGCGACGCCCCGCGGCTGGCTCGTCGTCCGGGCCGGCGCCCTGACGCCCCTGCTCGGCGTCGCCGAGGTCGGCCTGTTCCGCCACCTCGCCTACCTCGTCGACCTCGCCCTCGAGCGCACCGGCCGGCTCGCGACCGAGGCCGCCGCCCGGCTCGCCGTGGAGGAGTCCGTGCGCGAGCTCGAGCGCTCGCAGGCCGACCTCGAGGCCGCCCGCGACCAGGCCATGGAGGGCAGCCGGCTCAAGTCGGAGTTCCTGGCGAACATGAGCCACGAGATCCGGACGCCGATGAACGGCGTGATCGGCATGACCTCACTGCTGCTGGACACCGACCTCGACGCCGACCAGCGCGACTACGCCGACACGGTGCGCTTCTCCGCCGAGGCCCTGCTGACCGTCATCGACGACATCCTGGACTTCTCCAAGATCGAGGCCGGCAAGCTCGAGGTCGAGGTGATCGACCACGACCTCGCCGCCGTCGTCGAAGAGGCCGCAGGGCTGCTCAGCGGCCAGGCGCAGGCCAAGGGCCTGGAGCTCACCTGCGCGCTCGACCCCGCCCTGCCCGCGCTCGTGCGCGGCGACCCGGGACGGATCCGCCAGGTCCTGCTCAACCTGCTCGGCAACGCCGTGAAGTTCACCGAGCACGGCGAGGTCGGCGTGGAGGTCTGCTGCCGCCCGGACGGGGCCGACCACGTCGACGTCGAGCTCCGTGTGCGGGACACCGGCATCGGCATGGACCCGCGCTCGCTCGAGCGGCTGTTCGAGGGGTTCACCCAGGCCGACACCTCGACGACGCGCCGCTTCGGCGGGACCGGTCTCGGGCTCGGGATCAGCCGCCAGCTCGTCACGCTCATGGGCGGCACGCTGACCGTCGACAGCAGCCTCGGCCGGGGGAGCGTGTTCACCGTGCGGCTGCGGCTGGAGCGGGCCGCTGCCGCCCGGGCGGCGCTGTCGAGCCTGCGGGGGACCCGGGTCCTGGTCGTCGACGACAACGGCACCAACCGCGACGTCCTGCTCGGGATGCTGTCGAGCATGGGCGTCGAGGCGACCGCCGCCGTCAGCGCGGACGAGGGGGAGCGGGCCCTGCGCGAGGCGCTCGACGAGGGTCGCCCCTTCGACGCCGCCCTGCTCGACCTGAACATGCCGGACGTCGACGGCCTGGGGCTCGCCGCCGCCGTGCGGCGCACGCCCGAGCTCGCGGGCACCCCCCTGCTGCTGCTGACCAGCTCGGCCGAGCGCACCCGCCCGGACGGCGACGGCGAGCGGGTCGACGGCTACCTCACCAAGCCGATCCGGCGCCGCCAGCTCGAGCCGCTGCTGCTGTCGGTGCTGGGCCGGGCGGGCACGGCACCGGTCGCCGCCCCGGCGCCCCGCAGCGTCGTCGCTCGCCCGGACGTGCGGCTGCTGGTCGCCGAGGACCACCCGGTCTACCGCAAGGTCGTGGTCCACACGCTGCGCGGGCTGGGCTACGCGGTGCAGGTCGTGAGCAACGGCGAGGAGGCGCTGACCGCCCTCGCGGCCCAGCGCTTCGACGCCGTCCTCATGGACTGCCAGATGCCGGTCCGTGACGGCTACAGCGCGACCGCCGAGCTGCGGCGCCGGGAGGCCGGCGGCCGGCACACCCCCGTCATCGCCCTGACGGCCTCGGCCATGACGGTCGACCGCGACCGCTGCCTGGCCGCGGGCATGGACGACTACCTGTCCAAGCCCGTGCGGGCCGACGAGCTCGACGCCGCGCTGCGGCGCTGGCTGCCCGCCGAGCCGGCCGTCGTCCCGCCCCGACCGCGCGAGGGGCAGCCCGAGCCGGTGCTGCACGAGCCTGTCCTGGCCGAGCCGGTCCTGGCCGAGCCGGTCCTGGACGAGCCGGCCCTCGCCGCGCTGCTGGCCGCTCTGGGGGGCAGCACCGCCGTGCTCACCGACCTGCTGGCCACGTACGTGGCGGAGACCGACCGGGAGCTCGACGCGCTGGTGCCCGCGGCGGCCGCCGGCTCCCGCGCGCTGGTGCAGGGGGCGGCCCACCGGGTCCGTCCCGGTAGCGCCTCCCTCGGCGCTGCCCGGGTCGCCCGGCTCCTGGCCGACCTCGAGGCGCTGGCCCGCGACACCGGCCTGCCCCTGCTGCCGCTCGCCGAGGACGTCGCCCGGGAGCACGCCGCCTTCGTCGCGGCCCTGACGCGGTCCGGGACGCTCCTGCCCGTCACCGCCTGACCGGTCCTGCCCGGGTACGTCGCCGCCCCCGGGGCAAGGCCCTCGGGGTGAGGGTTGCCCTGGTCTGCGGACGCGACGAGCCGCGTCGTGACGGCGTGGCGGACTACGTCCACCGCCTGGCGGCGGCGCTGCCGGCGTACGGCGTGCAGGCCGAGGTGGTCGAGGCCGGCGGGCGCGTGCTCGCCGCAGCCCGCGACCTGCGGCGGCTGGACCCGGACGTCGTCCACGTGCAGTTCGCGCCGTCGGCCTACGGCTACGGCCCCGCGGTCGGGCTGCTGCCCGCCCTCGTGCGCGCCCCCGTGGTCACGACCCTGCACGAGTACGGGTGGTGGTCCTGGCCGGCGCGGGTGCCGTCCGCCGCCTGGTCCGTGCTCGAGCGGGGCGGCCGCTGGGACCGCGAGACCCTGCGCCTGGTGCCGGCGTCCGGGGCCGTCGTCGTCACGAACCCGGCGCACGAACGGGCCGTGCGGGAGCGGCTCGGCGTCGTCCCGCGGCTGGTCCCGATCGGCCCCAACGTCGACCGCGTGCCCGCCGACCGGGCCGAGGTGCGGCGCCGGCACGGGCTGCCGCAGGACGCCCCCGTCGCGGTGTTCTTCGGCTTCGTGCACCCGGTCAAGGGCGTGAGGTGGCTGCTCGGCGCGGTCGCGGCCCTGCGCGCCACCATTCACCCTGACCTGCACCTCGTCGTCGCGGGCGGCTTCGACAGCCTGGCCCTGCCCGGGCAGGAGGCTCGCGACTTCGAGGCCGAGGTGCGCGCCGGGGTCGCTGCCCTCGGCCTGGACGACGTCGTGCGCATCACCGGCTGGGTCGCGGCCACCGAGGTGTCGGCGCTGCTGCAGGCGGCCGACGTCGCGGCGCTGCCCTTCACTCACGGGCTGACCACCAAGAGCGGCTCGCTGCTGGCCGTCCTGGACCACGACCTGCCCCTGGTCGGCACCCGCGGCAAGGGCACGACACCCGAGCTCGAGGCGGCCGCCTGGCTGGGACCGGTCCGCGAGAGCGAGGTGCTGGCGCAGAACCTGCGCAGCGCCCTGGAGCAGGGGCCCCGGCCCGCGGCCCGCGTGCTCGCCGACGCGCACGCCTGGGACGCCGCCGCCAAGGCGCACGCCGAGGTCTACGAGGGGGTCCTGCGGCGTGGGTGACCTGCTCTTCGTCGAGCTGCTCGGCGGGTTCGGCGACCTGCTGCTCGCGCTGCCTGCGGTGCACGCGCTGTCCCTGGCCGGCCACCGGGTCCACGTCCTCACCTTCGACCCCGGTGGCGAGCTGCTCGACGGCGACCCCCTGGTCGCCTCGTGGTCCACGACGTCCGACCACAGCGACGGCGCCCCCCGGCGCGCCGTCGAGCGGGCGCTCGCGGCCCGGCACTACGACCGCGCCGTCACGACCACCACCTACGACGGGATCGGGGACCTGCTGCGGGCCGCGGTGCCCGACACCGTGACCGACCTGTGGCGCCGCCCGCCGGCCGACGAGCTCGTCGACCGCCGCTTCCTGCGCCTGCTCGCCGCCGACGGCTGGGTCCGGCCCGAGCACGCCGCCCTGCCGCCGAGGGTCCTCGCCCGGCCCGACCGCGACGCCCCCGAGGTCCTGCTGCTGCCCGACGCCGGGATGGCGGTCAAGCGGTGGAGCGGCTGGCCCGAGCTGGTCGCCCGGCTGGACGGCCTCGACGTCGCGGCACTCGCCGGCCCGTCCGGGACGGCCGCCGAGGACACGGGCGCCCGCGTGCTGCCCGCCCGGTCCCTGCGGGAGCTGGCGTCCCTGGCGGCCGGCGTCGCGGAGCGGGGCGGTGTCGTCGTCGGGGCGGACACCGGGCCGGTCCGGCTCGCGGCGGCCGCGGGAGCACGGACGGTCGGGCTGTTCGGCCCGACGCTCGCCGCCCGCTACGGGCAGCGGCCCGAGCAGGGGCACGTGGGCCTGCAGGGCCTGCCGGGGTGCGCGGTCCGGCAGCCCACCGCGATCACCGAGCAGGAGTGCTGGTGGTCCGGCGCGTGCCCGCTGACCGGCGGCCCGCCCGCCTGCACCGACGACCTCGCGCCCGCCCGGGTGGCCGGCGTCGTGCTCGACCTCGTGGAAGCCGACAGACTGTCCGCGTGACCCGCCTGCGCACGGCCTCGCCCTACCTGCTCGGAGCGCTGCTCGGGACCGCCGGGGTGCTGCACTTCGCGACGCCGGCCTTCTTCGACCAGATCGTCCCGACGGTCCTGCCCCATCCGCGGCTGTGGACGTACGCCAGCGGGGTGGCCGAGCTCGGCGTGTCCGCCCTCGTGCTGAACCCCGGGACGCGGCAGCGCGGCGGCCTCGTCGCTGCGGGGCTGTTCGTCGCGGTCTTCCCGGCCAACGTCCAGCAGGCCCTCGCCTCCCACGGCACCGAGCAGGTCCTCGCCCTGCTGCGGCTGCCCGTCCAGGTGCCGCTGGTGCTGTGGGGCCTGCAGGTCTGGCGGGCCCGCGCGTGACCCTGGTCCGGCCGCCCATCCGCACCACGAAGCTCCGGCAGGGCCGGGTCACGCCCGGGCAGCGGGCCGCGCTCGACCGGCTGTGGCCCGCCCTCGGCGTCGAGGTCGACGGTCGGCCGCTGGACCTGCTGGCCCTGTTCGGCCGCACCGCGCCGGTCGTGCTCGAGATCGGCTCCGGGATGGGGGAGGCGACCGCGGCGCTCGCCGCCCTCGAGCCCGACCGCGACGTGCTGGCCTGCGAGCTGCACCTCCCGGGCCAGGGCTCGCTGCTGCGCCGGGCGGACGAGGCCGGGCTGACCAACGTCCGGGTGGTGGCGGGCGACGGCGTCGTCGTCCTGCGCGACATGCTCGGACCGGGGTCCCTCGACGCGGTCCGGGTGTTCTTCCCCGACCCCTGGCCCAAGCCCAAGCACTGGAAGCGCCGGCTCGTCGACGACGCCTTCGCCGCCCTGGTCGCGGACCGGCTGCGGCCCGGCGGCGTCCTGCACGTGGCCACCGACTGGGCGCCCTACGCCGCCCAGGTGCGCCGCGTGCTGCATGCCTGCCCCGACCTCGCCCCGGCCCCGCCGCCGCCCCGGGCGCTGACCCGCTTCGAGCGGCAGGGGGTCGCGGCGGGCCGTCCCGCCCACGACGTCGCCGCGGTCCGTCGCTAGGGGAGGGCCTCGACCCGGCTCACCCGCAGCCCCTCCGCGAGGTGCACGACCCGCGCTGCCGGCGCGTGCTGCTGCAGCACCAGGCGGCACGACGGGCAGGGCGCGAGGACGCGCGTGGCGTCGTCGGAGACGTGCTTGACCGTGGCGATCGTGGTGACCCGGCGCCCGGTGGCGAGGACCGCGCTCACGACGGCGGCCTCCGCGCACAGCACGTCCTTGAGGCCCAGCGCGACGCTGATGCTGCCGTCGTCGGCGCGGGCGGCGGACGCCGTCGGGTGCCGGGCCGGTCCCAGTCCGCGCCGCAGGGCGCTGACCGCGGCGCCGACCAGCGCGAGGTCGGCGTCCGCCGGCCGCTCCACGGCTACCGGACCTGCTGGTCGGCCAGGGTCGCGCGGCCGAGCTCGACCAGGGGGGCGATCCGCTGCTCGATGCCCTCGAAGCCGTCGCCGACCATGGCGCCGCCCCGGACCCGGGCGACGATCCCCGCGCAGACGACGGCGAGCTTGAAGAACCCGAAGCTGACGGCCCAGGGGAGCGCCGACAGGTCCATCCCGGTCCGGGCGGCGTACAGCTCGGCGACCTCGGCGCGGGTCGGGAAGCCCTCCAAGGCGGTGGCGCTCTTGACGACGGCGCCCATGTCGCGCTCGTCGCCGTCGCCGGCCTCGGACCAGTAGACGAGCAGGATGCCGAGGTCGGCGAGCGGGTCGCCGAGGGTGCTCATCTCCCAGTCCAGGACGGCGGCGATCCGGCCCGGCTCGGTGGGGTGCAGCATCGTGTTGTCGAGCCGGTAGTCGCCGTGGACGATGCCGGACCGCTGCGTGACGGGCACCGCGGCGGCGAGGTCGGCCGCTAGCGGGTCCAGACCCGGGACGCCCTCGAGGCGGGTGGCGTCCCACTGCTTGACCCACCGGCGGACCTGGCGCTCGAGGTAGCCCTCGGGCCGGCCGAACTGGCCGAGCCCGACGCTCGCGGGGTCCACCGAGTGGAGGTCGGCAAGCACCGAGACGAGGCCCTCGCCGACGGCCCGGCGCTGGGCGGGGGAGTCGGCGTAGCCGGCGGGGAGCGCCTCGCGGCAGACGAGGCCCTCGACCCGCTCCATCACGTAGAACGGCGCACCGAGGACGTCGGCGTCGGTGCACAGGTGCAGCATCCGCGGGACCGGGACGGCGGTCCCGTCCAGCGCGGACATCACGCGGTGCTCCCGGACCATGTCGTGCGCCGTCGGCAGGACGTGCCCGAGCGGTGGACGGCGCAGCACGACCGACCCCGCCGGGCTGTCCAGCCGGTAGGTGAGGTTCGACTTCCCGCCGGCGATCAGAGTGGTCGTGCACTCCTGCCACCCCGGTTCGCCGAGGGCGCTGGCCAGGTAGGGGCCGACGACGGACGGGTCTGCTCCGGCGGGGGCTGTCATGGCGCGCACGCTCTCACGCGCAGGGGGTGCGCCGGCAGTGGCCCGGGTAGGGCGCCGTCATGAGCGACGAGCAGACCACCCCTGACCCGGCCCTGAAGGGCGCAGGCCTGTCGGCCACCGGCACGAC
>JAOPWW010000341.1 GCA_025965495.1 Frankiales bacterium | reverse complement strand
CACCTGTACCACCCGGGCCACTTCCACGAGCACCGCAAGGTGGAGTCGCAGGAGGCGCGCCGCGCCCTGCGGGAAGCCCGTGCCCGAGCCTGAGCTGCGGGAGCCCGACCTCCCGCGCACCGCGAAGGTCCGCACCGGACCGCTGCGCAGCGGCTGGACCACCGGCACCTGCAGCGCGGCGGCGGCCAAGGCGGCAGCGACCGCGCTGCTCACCCAGCAGGTGCAGACCCGCGTCGACGTCGTGCTGCCCGACGAGCGGCTGGTCGGCTTCGACGTCGAGCGGTGCGACGTCTCGCCGGACCGCGCGGAGGCCGTCGTCGTCAAGGACGCGGGCGACGACCCCGACGTCACACACGGCGCGCACCTGACCGCGACCGTCACCTGGGCCGACGGGTACGAGCTCGACGGCGGCGTCGGGGTCGGCGTCGTCACCAAGCCCGGGCTGGGGCTCGAGGTCGGCGGGCCGGCCATCAACCCGGTCCCCCGCACGATGATCCGGCGCGCCGTCGACGACGTCGTGGGCGAGCGCGGGGTCCGCGTCGTCATCTCGGTGCCCGACGGGGAGAAGCGAGCGCGGAAGACGACGAACGCGCGCCTGGGCATCCTGGGCGGCATCTCGATCCTCGGCACCACCGGCGTCGTCCGGCCCTTCTCGACCGAGTCGTGGCGGGCGAGCGTCGTGCAGGCGGTGCAGGTGATGGCGGCTCAGGGGCTGCCCACCCTGGTGCTGGCGACCGGCGGGCGCACCGAGAAGGCGGCCATGCGGCTGCTGCCGGACCTGCCCGAGACGTGCTTCGTCGAGGTCGGCGACTTCACCGGCGCCGCCCTGACGCAGGCCAAGGGCGACGGCCTGACCGACGTCGTCTTCGTCGGGATGGCCGGCAAGCTCACCAAGCTCGCCGGGGGCGTCCTCATGACGCACTACACCCGCAGCAAGGTCGACCTCGACGTGCTGGCCGAGATCTCGCCTCTCGCGCTCCGGGACGAGGTGGCGGCGGCGAACACCGCGCGGCACGCCTACGAGATCTGGGAGTCGGCCGGTGTGCTGCGCGAGTGCGGTGACGTCCTGTGCGCCCGGGTCGCGGACGTCCTGACCCGCTTCTGCGGCCTGCCCGCCCGCGTCGCCATGGTCGACCCCGAGGGCAAGGCGTTCGTGGCCGCCACCGAGCCGTCCTGGGTCGCCGCGTGATCACGGTGGTCGGGTACGACGGCGGGCCGCTGTCCGCCCTCGCCCAGGAGCGCCTGGCCGCGGCCGCCCTCGTCATGGGCGGACGCCGCCACCTGCAGGAGGTCGCACTCCCCGAGGGCGTCCGGACGATCGCCCTGCGCGACGACCCCTCCGCGGCGGTCGCGGCGGTCGCGGACGAGCCGGGCGACGTCGTCGTGCTGGCCTCCGGCGATCCCGGCTTCTTCGGCGTCGTGCGGGCGGTCCGGAAGGCGGTTCGGCCGCGGACCGTCGAGGTGCTGCCCGGGCTGACGAGCATCGCGCTGGCCTTCGGTCGCGCCGGCCACGAGTGGGACGACGCGGTCGTCGTCAGCGCGCACGGGCGCGACCCGCGCGAGGCGCTCGCCGCGGTGCGGTCCCAGCCCAAGGTCGCCGTCCTCACCGACGCCACCACCGGGCCCGCGCAGATCGGTGCTGCCCTCGCGGGCCGGATCGACCGCGTGCTGCTCGTGGGGGAGCGCCTCGGGCTGCCCGGCGAGACGGTCTCCTGGGTCTGCCCCGACGAGGCGGCCGCGCGCACCTGGGAGGACCCGAACGTCGTCGTCGTGCTGGACACGGGCGACCCCGAGCCGGGGCCGCGGGTGACGGTCGCGGGCTTCCGCAGCCCAGACCGGTGGGCGCTCCCGGAGGAGGCCTTCGGCCACCGCGACTCCATGGTCACCAAGTCCGAGGTCCGCGCCTTGGTGCTGGCGAGGCTCGGACCCCGGCTCGGCGAGGTCGTCTGGGACGTCGGCGCCGCCAGCGGCTCCGTCGGCATCGAGTGCGCCCGGTTCGGGGCCGACGTCCACGCCGTCGAGCAGGGCTCCTGCGACCACCTGCGCGCCAACGCTGCCGCGCACGGCGTGCACGTCCACGTCGTCGAGGGCCGCGCCCCCGACGCGGTCGCCGGCCTGCCCGACCCTGATGCCGCGTTCGTCGGCGGGGGAGGGCTCGAGGTGGTCGCTGCGGTCGCCGCCCGGCGTCCTCGGCGGCTCGTCGTCGCCCTGGCCGCGCTCGAGCGGGTGCAGCCCACGCTCGAGGCGATGGCGGCGTACGAGACCGAGGCCGTGCTGCTGCAGGCGCAGCGCCTCGTCCCGCTCGCGGGCAGCCACCGGCTCGCCCCCACCAACCCCGTGTTCGTCGTTTCAGGAGTCCTCCCTTGATCGGCCTCGTCACCACCACCGCCGCCGGACGACGGGGAGCTCTTCGGCTCGAGACGCTGGGCGAGACCCGCACCTACGACGTCCGCGACCTGGCGACCGCCTTCGCCGAGTGCTCCTCCCTGGTGCTGTTCCTGGCGACCGGTGCCGCCGTGCGCCTGCTCGCCCCCCTGCTGCAGGACAAGGCGAGCGACCCCGGGGTGGTCTGCGTCGACGAGGCGCACCGGTTCGCCGTCTCCCTCGTCGGCGGCCACGCCGGGGGCGCGAACACCCTCGCGGAGCGGGTCGCGGACGTGCTCGGCGCGACCGCCGTCGTCACCACCGCCACCGACGCCGTGGGCCTGCCCGGGCTGGACACGCTGGGGTGGCCGGTCGAGGGCGACGTCGCCGGGGTCAGCCGGGCGATGCTCGACGGCGAGCCGGTGCGCCTGCTCGCCGACGCCGTCTGGCCGCTGCCGCCGCTGCTGACCGGGGACACCGGTGACGTCGTGCTCGCCGTGTCCGACCGGACGGACGTCCAGGCCGACGCGGTCCTGCGCCCGCCGTCCCTCGTCGTCGGGCTCGGGGCCTCCCGCGGCGTGTCCGCCGAGGAGGTCCTGCAGCTCGTCGACGAGGCCCTGGCGACGGCAGGCCTGTCCGCGGCCAGCGTGCGGAACGCGGCCACGGTGGAGGCCAAGCGCGACGAGGCCGGCCTGGTCGAGGCCTGCGCCCGGCGCGGCTGGCCCCTGACGTTCCACGCCGCCCGCGACCTCGCGCAGGTCGACGTCCCGAACCCGAGCGACGAGCCGCTGAAGGTGCTGGGCACCCCGTCCGTGGCCGAGGCCGCCGCGGCCCTGCACGGCGAGCTCGTGGTGACCAAGGAGAAGTCCGCGATGGCGACCGTGGCGGTCGCACGGGTGCGGCCGCGCGGCCGGCTCGCCCTCGTCGGGCTCGGCCCCGGGGCGCGCGACCTGCTCACGCCGCGCGCGACC
>JAOPWW010000304.1 GCA_025965495.1 Frankiales bacterium | reverse complement strand
CGCCAGGTCTCCTCCTACGGCTACGCCGGCCGGCCGCGCCAGGTCGTCCCCGCCGACGCGGTGACCGGACTGCGGACGACGGCGCTGAGCGCCTGGTAGGCGAGGCTGCGGGGCCGGAGCGCGGCACGTCTCGAGGACGGACGGCCCGGCAGGGTCATGCCGGACGGGGTCCTTCCGGGCCATCGACGCAGAGGTGCAGGAACCGGACACTGAGGACCTCGTCGTCGTCCTCGGAGGTCTCGTGCACCGCTCGCTCGTCCCTGTCCTGCTGGTCCCCGTCCTCGTCGGCCTGGCGGGCGTGGCGTCCGCCTCGTCCCCCGCGCCGGACGCCTCCTGCGCGACCAGCGCCGGCGTGACGACCTGCGCGACGACGACGCGTGCGCCCGCCGGGCAGGACGTGGCGCCCGGCCGGCCCGGGTGCACGGTGGTCACCCCGGTGACGACGGTGACGACGACCTACCGCGCCCACCGGGGCGCTGCCCGCAGCTCCGGCGCCGAGCTGCCCGCCCCCGCGCCGACCGTCGAGTACGAGCGGGGGATCCCCGCGGAGACGTGCGCTCCCCCCGCGCTCACGAGCAGCTGGTCGCACGCGGCCGACGGGAACGTCTTCTTCACCTACCAGGGCCAGGGGCTCGTTCCCAGCAGTGACGTGCTCGTCGAGATCACCTTCACCAACGCGGACGGGCGGTCCCAGACCTTCTCCCGGACGCTGCAGACGTCGTCCGGCGGCACCTTCGGCACGGGCGACCAGTTCCACTGCGACTACCAGCGGGCCGTTGCCGTCCGGGTCACCCAGGGGCAGACGGTGCTGACGGCTGCCGGTGCAGCGGCCGACACCGGCGCCTGCGGCTGACCCGTCGAGCGAGAGGCGCAGCCCTGCTGGTCGTCCCGAGGCGCCGTCGTGGGAGGGCAGTCCTCAGCCGGCCCGACAGGGTCCCTCAGCCGGTCCGTCGTACGGGGGCGGCCGCCGGGGCGACCCAGCCGAGCTCGTCGAGGACGCGACCGTCGCGCAGGCGGAGCTGGGCGTGTCCCTCGTGGACGTCGTGGTGGTGGTGCTCGCAGATCGGCACGAGGTCGGCCAACCTCGTCTGCCGGGACTTCCAGAACGGCTCGACGTGGTGGGGCACCGTGCTGGGCAGGCCGCAGCCGTTGACGGCGCACGTGCTGCCCCAGACCGTTCGGAGCACGCGGCGCTCTCGCTGCGTGGCGTGCCGGTGCGTGCCGCTCGCCCCGAGGGGACGGCCGCGAGCGTCGAGCAGCACGGTCGACAGCAGGCTCCGGCAGGCGTGGTCGCGCAGCTGGCTGGTGGTCAGGGGCACGTCGCCCCCGGCTGTTCGTAGCCGTCCCGGTGGCGCGCCGGGCCGCCCGGACACCGCGTCGACGCTGGCGGTGAGCGTCAGGTGGCCGGTCGTCGTGGCCAGGGTGCTGCGGCTCCCGGGGCGGACGGCGTGAAGGTCCAGGAGCAGCTGGGCGAAGGCGTCGTGCAGGCGCTGGTCCTGGGTCATGACCGGCGTGCCCTGCACCGCGTGGTCGGACAGGTCGGTCCCGAACGGGTCTCTCGGGCGGCCTGGGCCGGTGGTGCCGAAGCGCGTCGCGTCGGTGCCGTCGTCCGCGTCCGCGTCCGCGTCGTCGTCGGACCGGTCGGTGCCGCGGTCGGTGCCGGTGGACGTCGCGTCGGTGTCGTCGCTGTCGGCCACCGACGGCTCCCGCCCGGCGCCCTCCTGCCCCGCGGCGTCCGGTGGCTCGTGCGACGTGGCCACGCTCCCGCTGCGGGCTCGAGCGTGCAGCTCCTCGTAGGCCCGCTGCCCGACCTCGTCGGTCAGGTGGGCCCGCAGGTCCCAGCCGCTGCCCTTGAGCTTGCGCAGGGTCAGGCCGCGCTCCCGGTACGCCTGGTCGGCCGCGTCGTCCCCGACCGCCTCGGGCTGCAGCGCGTCCACGAGGACGGCGATGCCGGCCTCCGCCTCGGCCGGCGCGAGGACCTGCGCCGCGAGCACGAACGCCGGCTCGAGCTGACCGTCGGGGCCGGTCCAGCCGCCCGCCAGCCCTGAGCGCACGGCCTCGGCGAGCAGCGCACGACGCCGCTCGAACTCCGCCTCCTGCTCGGGGGTCGGGTCGAGGCACGCTGCTCCGGCCCAGACCCGCAGCAGGTCGCCGAGGCCGTCGACGAGGACGGCCTCGAGCTGCTCGGGCGCGACGTGCGCCGGGACCCGGTCGAGCTCCCGGGCGAGGTGCACCGCGGTCCGCAGCGCCACCGTCCCGTCCTCGACGGCACGGCTCAGGACCTCCCGCTCGCGCAGGACGCGTGACGCGGTCAGCTGGCCGCGGTCGCCGCACGGCAGGCTGCGCAGCCAGGTCCGGGTGGAGCCTGCCTGCCGCTCCCGCCAGAGCTCGCGCGCCTCGACGTCGGCGACGGCGCGCAGGCCCGCGAGTGCCAGCCGGTCCTGAGCGGCCAGCAGCGTCTCCGCCCGAAGCACCGCTGACGCCGGCCCGAGCCCCGCCGGGTCGACTGCCAGGGCGGCCTCGAGCGCTGCGACCAGGGCGGCGACGTCGTGGGCCGGGACGGGCTCGTCGCGGTCGCCGGCGCGCGAGAAGGGGACGCCGGGCGTCGCCCACTCGTCGACCGACACAGCTGCCCCCTCCCCCTGATCGCTACGTCGATCGTCCCAGGCACCACCGACAGAACGGAGGTCCGAGGAGGGGTCGCGGAGAACGACTTCAACATCTTCGCGGGCTGCAGGGCGGGGCCTGGACGGCCGCGTCCTACGCGGGGCCCGGACCCGCAGCAGCCGGCAGTGCGACCGGGACGGGCCCGCACCAGCGGCGGGAGCTGTCGCGCTGACTCGTCGAGCTCAGCCCCAACAGCCGCGCAGCCCGCTCCGGTCAGCCGAAGCGGGCGGTCACCGCCGGCAGGAGCGTCTCCGCCGCCCAGGTGCAGAAGGCCTCCTGGTCCGGCCCGACCTGCACGAGCGCGACCCGGGTGTAGCCGACGTCGGCGAAGTCCTGCAGCCGCGCCAGGTACGGCTCGACGTCGTGACCCCAGACGCCGGCGGAGGCCATGTCCTCGTCGCGGACGAACTGCGAGGCGGCGTCGAAGGCTGCCGGGCCGGGCAGCTCGGCCTGCACCTTCCAGCCGAGGGCGCCCCAGCGGAACTGGTCGCGCAGCAGCGTGTTCGCGGCCGCGGCGTCGGTGCCGAACACGACCGGGAACTGGCCGACCAGCTCCCCGGTGCCGCCCGCACGGCGGTAGTCCTCCTGCAGCGACGGCTTCGGCTCGGTGCCGATGAGGAAGTCGCCGAGGTCGGCCGCCAGGGTGCAGGACTGCCTCCCGCTGGCGGCGACGCCGATGCGGACCGGCGTCTCGGGCAGGTCGAACAGCTTGGCGCTCTCGACCTGCACGTGCGTCCCGCGGTAGTTGGTCCAGCCGCCCTCCCAGAGCGCCCGGATCGCCTCGAGCGACTCGCGCAGCATCTGGTGCCTGATGTCGGCGGGCGGCCAGCCGCGACCGACGACGTGCTCGTTGAGGTTCTCGCCCGCACCGACCCCGAGGCTGAACCGCCCCTCGGACAGCAGCGCGACGGTGGCGGCCTGCTGGGCGATCACCGCCGGGTGGTAGCGCAGGATCGGGCAGGTCACGTAGGTCATGAACGGGATGCGGGACGTCGCCTGCGCGACGGCGCCGAGGACCGGCCAGGTGCCGGGGGAGTGGCCCTGCTCCTCCAGCCAGGGGTGGAAGTGGTCGCTGGCGACGAGGAAGTCGAAGCCCGCCTGCTCGGCCAGGACGGCGTCGCGGACGAGGTCGCGGGGGGCGCGCTGCTCGCCCATGAGCGTGAAGCCGAGGTCCATGTCCGGCGCGTGCCCGCTCCCCCGGGCACGAACACGCGACTCCTAGGCTGGGCGTGTGACGGAGCTCCGGCGAGGCCAGCTGTTCGGTGCGTCCGCCTACGTCCTGTGGGGCGTGTTCCCGCTGTACTTCCCGCTGCTCGAGCCCGCCTCGCCGCTGGAGGTGCTCGCGCACCGGGTCGTGTGGTCGCTGGTCGTCATGGCCGTCGTCGTCGTGGCGACGCGGCGCCGGGCGCAGGTCCGGGCGGTGCTGGCCGACCGCGGGCGCTTCGCCCGGCTCGCGGCGGCCGCCGTGGTGCTCTGCGTCAACTGGGGCACCTACATCTACGGCGTGAACAGCGGGCAGGTCGTGGAGACCTCCCTGGGCTACTTCGTCAACCCGCTGGTGACGGTCCTGCTGGGGGTCGTCGTCCTCGGGGAGCGGCTGCGGAAGGTGCAGTGGGCGGCCCTCGGGATCGCCCTGCTCGCCGTGCTCGTGCTGACCGTGGAGAACGGTCGGCCGCCGTACCTGGCGCTGGTCCTGGCCTTCTCCTTCGGGACGTACGGGCTGCTGAAGAAGACCGCCGGGGCGGGCGCCGTCGAGGGCCTCGCCGTGGAGACCGCCGTCCTCGCGCCGCTGGCCGCGGGCTACCTGCTCGTGCTGGGCGGGGACGGCACCGCGCTGAGCGAGGGCCCGGCGCACCTGCTCATGCTGATGGGCTCCGGCGTCGTCACGGCCGTCCCGCTGCTGCTGTTCGGGGGCGCCGCGGGGCGCGTCCCGCTGACCCAGCTCGGGCTGCTGCAGTACCTCGCGCCGACGATGCAGCTCGCCATCGGGGTGCTGGTGCTGGGCGAGCCGATGGGCCTGCTGCGGCTGGTCGGCTTCTGCCTGGTCTGGACCGGCCTGGTGGTGTTCACCGCCGACGCCGTCGGCCACGCCCGGCGCGGACGCGCCCTGGTGCCCGAACCGGTCTGACGGTCACCCCGCAGGGTGATCACCCTGTCGGGGTGCGGGGCGATGGACCGGTGCGGACCACGGACGGCCCGCAGCGTTCGACGTCCTACGGAAGGGGCGCAGCCGTGTCGACACTCCTGCTCTGCGACGACCACCGCGTGGTCCGCGAGGCACTCGCCAGCATGCTCACGACCGTGCCCGGTCTCACGACCGTGCACCAGGCGGGCTCCGGGGAGGAGGTGCTCGCGCGCTACCCCGCCCTCGCGCCCGACGCCGTCGTCCTCGACATCCGCATGCCCGGCCTCGACGGCGTCGAGGTCACGCGCCTGCTGCTCGGCGAGCACCCGGACGCCCGGGTGCTCCTGCTGTCCGGCGAGGCCCGGGAGGAGGACCGCGTGCGCGGCCTGCGGGTCGGCGCCGTCGGGTTCCTGCCCAAGGACGTCGACGCCGCCGGCCTGTGCTCCGCCGTCGCCGCGGTCCTGGCGGGGGAGGACCTGCTCAGCCGGGCCCAGCGCCGCGCGGTCTCGACGGCCGAGGTCGTCGTCACCGGCCCCTCCCTGTCGCCCCGGGAGCTGCAGGTGCTGGAGGGCATGGCCGCCGGCCGCTCCAACCGCGAGATCGGCAAGTCGCTGTGGGTCTCGGAGGACACCGTCAAGGTGCACGCCAAGAAGCTGTTCGTGAAGACGGGCGTGCACGACCGGGCCGCCGCCGTTGCGTGGGCGTTCCGCCGGGGAGTGCTCTGCTGACCCGCTCCTAGGCTGGCCCGGTGCTGGTCCGCCTCGACGCCCCCCTCGCCCCGCTGACGACGCTGGGCATCGGCGGCACCGCTCGCCGGCTCGTCACGGCGCACACCGAGGACGAGGTCGTCGAGGCGCTGCGGGAGGCCGATGCCGCCGGCGACCGCGTGCTGGTCCTCGGCGGCGGCAGCAACCTCGTGCTGCCCGACGAGCCGTTCGACGGCACCGTCGTGCGGGTCCTGTCGCACGGCCTGCGGGCCCGCCGCGACCCCGCGAGCGACGACGTCCTGCTCGAGGCGTC
>JAOPWW010000266.1 GCA_025965495.1 Frankiales bacterium | reverse complement strand
CTCCTGCACGACGGCGTAGTGGTTGCGCGTCGTCGTGCGGGTGAACAGGTCGTAGGACAGCCGCAGGCCCTGCAGGTCCTCCGCGATGACCCGGTTGTAGCGGTCGGCGAGCTCCCGCGTGGTGACGCCCTCGCGGTCGGCCTGCACCTGGATCGGCGTGCCGTGCTCGTCCGTGCCGCTGACCATGAGGACGTCGTCGCCCCGCATCCGGCGGTACCGGGAGAAGACGTCCGAGGGGACGCCGAAGCCGGCGACGTGGCCGATGTGGCGGGGGCCGTTCGCGTAGGGCCAGGCCACGGCGGTCAGGACGGAGCTCATGCGAGGTCCCCGGCGCGACCTGGGCGCCGACGAGCGACGTGCTGGGGTGACGGCATGCCTGCGAGCCTAGGAGCAGGCGCACGCGCGTTCCCGCCTCACACGCTGCGGGCGAGCACCCCTGCCGTCGCCTCGAACGAGCGCAGCGCCGGCGCCGACGCCGGACGGGCTGCGCGCAGCAGGACCTGCTCGCCCTCGCGCAGGACGCCGGACTCCCAGGCCTCGGCGTCGCAGGCCTTGCCGAACAGCCAGCCCTGGACGGTCGTGCAGCCGGCCTCGACGACCCGGTCGAGCTGCGCCGGCGTCTCGACGCCCTCGCAGACCGGCACGATCCCGAGCCGGCGGGCCATCGACACGACGGTGTCGACGATGACCTCGTCCTGCTCGGAGCGGCCGAGCCCGGCCACGAAGGAGCGGTCGACCTTGACGCACGAGAACGGGTAGCTGCGCAGCTGGGTGAGCGAGGAGAAGCCGGTCCCGAAGTCGTCGAGGGCGAGAGCGAGGCCGCTGTCGACGAGGGCCTGGGCGTCGTCGGGGCTGAACGCGGCGGCGTCGAGCAGGGCACTCTCGGTGACCTCCAGGCACAGCCGGCCGGGGGTCGCTCCGGTCTCGCGTACGATCCGGTCGACCGTGGCCGCGATGCCGCCCTCGTGCAGCTGCTGGGCGGCGATGTTCACGTGCATGCGGAAGCCCACGGGCAGCAGTCCCGCCCGCTCCCAGGCGGCCAACCGTTCCAGGGACGCCCGCAGGACCGTCTCCCCGAGACGCGACGCCAGCCCGTGGGCCTCCATCGCGGGCACGAACTCGGCCGGGAGGAGCAGGCCCCGCTCGGGGTGCTGCCAACGCACGAGGGCCTCGGCGCCGGAGACGCGGGCCGTGAGAGCGCGGCCGCGCTCCGTGACGTCCCAGAACGGCTGGTAGTGCACGACGAGCTCGCCGCCGTCGAGCGCCCGCTCCAGGCCCTCGACGTCGCTGCCGGCGGGGCGGGGGCGGCCGGTGTGCTGGCGCAGCACGTGCTCGGCCTGCGCGAGGCGACGCACGGCCCGGTCGCGCTCGAGCTGGGCGACGACCTGCGTGGCCAGCGTGCGCAGGGCGGTGAGCTGCCGGTCACCCAGCGTGCGGGGCTCCCGGTCCAGGACGCACAGGGTGCCCAGCGGCTGGGCGTCGCTGCCGACCAGGGGGGCACCGGCGTACGCGCGCAGGTGGGCGTCGCCCGTGACGAAGGGGTTGTCGGCGAAGCGGGGGTCCTGGGTGGCGTCCGGGACGACCGTCAGGGCGTCGGGCTCGAGCAGGGCGTGGGCGCAGAACGACACCTCGCGCGGCAGCGCGTCGAGGTCCAACCCGTGCGCCGCCTTCGTCCACTGCCGGTCCTCGTCGACGAGGGTGAGCAGCGCCACCGGCATGCCGCAGACCTCGGCCGCCAGTCGGGCGACGGCGTCGAACCGCTCCTCGCGCGGCGTGTCCAGCACCGCGAAGCTGTGCAGGACCGCCAGCCGGGCGTCCTCGTCCGGGGGGCGGACGAGGGTCGAGGTCGGGTCGAGCGGGCCGTGGGGCACGGGGTGAGGCCTCCGAGTCGGTGGTGCGACGGACGTCGTGGTGGCGCAGTCGTGGGACGCAGGCGTGGTGACGCAGCGCGAGGGGACCGTGGTGCTGGCGTGGTCGCGCTGCAGCGGCAGGTCGTGCCGTACAGAGACGATCGGGCCGCCCTCGGGGCAGCACAAGGGTTCCGTCGCCGAACCATCCGTGACGGTCGGCTGACCCCGTGGCCACCACTCCCCGGCACCACTCGAGGACCTCCGCAGGACTAGCGGGGAGTGGTCCCCCCGGCTGCCTTCCCGGTCGCCTCGGCCGCCCCGCGGGCCGACTTGGCCGCCACCACGGCGTCGAAGACGTCGCGGCGTGGCAGGCCGGTCTCCACGGCGACCGCCGCGAGCGCCTCCTTGCGGGTCAGCCCCGCCTGCTCGCGCACCCCGACGAGCCGGACCAGCTCCGCCGGCGTCAGCTCCACGGTCTGCTCGGGCGCCCCGGCGAGCACCAGGGTGACCTCGCCGAGGACCCCGCCCTCGGCCCACGCGGCGAGCTCCGCGAGGGTCCCCCGCCGGACCTCCTCGTGGGTCTTGGTGAGCTCGCGGCAGACGACCGCGCGCCGGCCGGCGCCGAGGACGTCGGCCATGTCGGCCAGCGACGCCGCCAGCCGGTGCGGAGCCTCGAACAGGACCGCGGTCCGGCGCTCCGCGACGAGCGACTGCAGCCGGGTCCGCCGCTCGCCCTGCTTGCGCGGCAGGAAGCCCTCGAAGCAGAACCGGTCGCTGGGCAGGCCGCTCACGGCGAGCGCCGTCGTGACGGCGGACGGTCCCGGCACGCAGGTGACGGGCAGGCCGGCCTCCGCGGCGGCCGCGACCAGCCGGAAGCCGGGGTCGCTGACCGTCGGCATCCCGGCGTCGGTGACGAGCAGGACCCGCGACCCGGCCCGGACGGCGTCCAGCAGCTCGGGGACGCGCTGCTCCTCGTTGCCCTCGAAGCACGACACGACCCGCCCGGTCGGCTTGACCCCGAGGTCCGCGCAGAGCCGGTGCAGCCGCCGGGTGTCCTCCGCCGCGACGACGTCGGCCGTGGCCAGCTCGGTCGCGAGCCGGGCACTGGCGTCGCCGGGGCGACCGATCGGGGCGCCGGCGAGGACGAGGGGCATGCGACCAGTGTCAGGCAGGGCAGGCCGGCCGCCCCGACCTAGGCTCCCCAGCCATGAGCGTGGTGCTGGACGAGCCCCTGACGAGCGACCCGACGCCGCCCGAGCCCTCGGGCGGGGCCTGGCGGACCCGGATCCTGCCCGTGGCCCAGGGGACCCCCTGGGTCGGCTGGGCCCTGACGCTGCTGGTCGCCGTCGTCGGGGGCGCGCTGCGCTTCTACCGGCTCGGGACGCCCAAGGGCCGGATCTTCGACGAGATCTACTACGCCTGCGACGCCCAGAACCTGCTGCGCTACGGCGTGGAGCACGCCACCGTCGAGGGCAACGCGAACTGCGTCCCCACGGGGACGGGCGCCTTCATCGTCCACCCGCCCCTGGGCAAGTGGCTGATCGCGCTCGGGCTCAAGGCGTTCGGCACGAACGAGGTCGGCTGGCGGTTCGCGGCCGCCGTCGCCGGGACGCTGACGATCGTCCTGGTGGTGCGGATCGGCCGCCGGATGACTGGCTCGACCCTGCTCGGCGTCCTGGCCGGGCTGCTCCTGTCGCTCGACGGTCTGCACCTCGTGCAGAGCCGGGTGGCGATGCTCGACGTCTTCCTGGTCCTGTTCACCACGGCCGCGTTCGCCTGCCTGGTCGCCGACCGCGACGCCGTCCGCCGCCGGCTGGCCGCCACCCCCGACGACGCCCTCCGTCGCCGCGGCCCGGGCCTGGGCCTGCGGCCCTGGCTGCTGGCCTGCGGAGCCTGCCTCGGGGCGGCCCTGGCCACCAAGTGGAGCGGGCTGTACTTCGTCGCCGCGCTCGGCCTGCTCGCCTTCGCGTGGGAGGTCGGGGCCCGCCGCACCGCCGGCGTCCGGCGCCCCGTCCGGGCGACCCTCACGCGCAGCACCCTGCTCCTGGTCGCAGCGCTCGTCGTGCTCCCCGTCGTGCTCTACACGCTGTCCTGGGCCGGCTGGTTCGCCAGCGACATCGGCTACGACCGGCACTGGGCGACCCAGAACCCGCAGACCTCGTTCGGGTTCGTCCCCGACGCCCTGCGCTCCTGGTGGCACTACCACTCCGAGATCTACGGCTTCCACAGCCACCTCGACAGCAAGCACCCCTACCAGTCGCACCCCTACGGCTGGCTGCTGCTCGCGCG
>JAOPWW010000256.1 GCA_025965495.1 Frankiales bacterium | reverse complement strand
GCCATCTACGCCGTCATCGCCTACATGGACAGCGTCGCCGGGGTCTTCTTCCCGAAGGGCGGCATGCACGCCGTCCCCCGCGCCCTGGCCGGGGCGGCCGAGAAGCACGGCGTGCAGTTCCAGTACGGCCGCACCGTCAGCCGGGTGCTCGTCGAGCACGGCCGGGCCGTCGGCGTCGAGACCACCGACGGCGAGCGCTTCGACGCCGACGTCGTCGTGCTCAACCCCGACCTGCCGGTCGCCTACCGCGAGCTGCTGCCGCCGGAGGCGACCCCTCGCCGGGTCAAGCACCTGACGTACTCGCCGTCGTGCTTCCTGCTGCTGGCCGGCTCGTCGCAGGCGTACACGCAGACGGCGCACCACAACATCCACTTCGGCAAGGCCTGGAAGTCGGTCTTCACCGAGCTCATCGACCACCAGACGCTCATGAGCGACCCGTCGGTGCTGGTCACCAACCCGACCCGCAGCGACCCCTCGCTCGCGCCCGACGGCAAGCACATCTACTACGTGCTGTTCCCGACGCCGGACCAGACCAGCGGCATCGACTGGTCGGTCGTCGGGCCGCGGTACCGCGAGGAGTGCGTCGCCCGGCTCGAGTCCCTCGGGTACGTCGGCTTCGGCGACGCCGTCGAGGTCGAGGACGTCACGACGCCGGCGGACTGGCAGGCCCGCGGCATGGAGGCGGGCGCGCCGTTCGCCAGCGCGCACTCGTTCTTCCAGACCGGCCCGTTCCGGCCCACGAACCTCGCGCCCAAGGTCGAGGGCGTGGTGTTCGCCGGGTCCGGCACCCAGCCCGGCGTCGGCGTCCCGATGGTGCTGGTCAGCGGGCGGCTCGCCGCCGAGCGCATCCTCGGCAAGGACAGGACCTACCGCTCCCGCGCCCTGCGCCTTGCCGAGCCCGTCGTCGGCCGGTAGCGACCACGACAGGATGCTGACGGCCCGCGGGGCGGCAGCGACTACTTCAGGATGCTGACGGCTCGCGAGACGACCAGCAGCGACAGCACCAGCGACGACGTCGACTGCAGGGCCATCAGCGCCTTGGTCCGCGACGACAGCGGCATGGTGTCGGTCGGGCTGAACGCGGACGAGTTCGTCACCGAGACGTACAGGTAGTCGACCAGGGTCGGCACCCAGTCCGCCTGCTCGCTGCCGCCCTTCGCGACCTCGACGACGGCGTCGTCGTCCTCGTCCTGCGGGAAGCGGAAGTCGGCGGCCGGGAGGTCCTCGCGGTCGGCCTGCGTCCTCGGCACCGGGCCGCCGCGGTCGAGCTCCCAGTAGGTCAGCCCGTAGGCGATGACGTTGGTCAGCCACACCTGCAGGGCGGCGAGCAGCAGCTGCTTGCCGTCCTCCGCGCTGCCGTTCACGAGGGCGTCGACGAGCAGCACGAGCACGACGCCGTTGGCGACCAGGATGAGCAGCACCAGGGCGATCGCCAGCGGGCGGGACCACCGGGTCTGCCGGGTCATCCGGACCGGGTTGACCACGAGCAGCGGGACGAGCAGCAGCAGCTCGAGCACCGGCAGGACGCCGCGCGGCCCGAGGAGCAGCCGCTGGGGCAGCGCGGCCTGCAGGGCGACCGCGACGAGCACGGCGACCACGGCGGGCAGCCGCGCCTCGCCGCGCCGCTCGTGCCGGACCGAGCGGCTCACGACAGCCCCAGCTGCTCGCGCAGGACGTCCCCGTGGCCGCAGTGCCGGGCGAGCTCCCGGAGCAGGTGCGCGTAGACCCAGCGCAGGCTCATCGGGCTGCGCCGGTTGTGCAGCACGAGGTCGTCGAGCCCGAACGCCGCCGCCGCCGTCCGAGCCTGACCGACGGCGACGGCGTGGTCGGCGAGCACGGAGGCCACGGTGTCGGCGTCGTCGAGGACCCAGCTGTCCTCGGCCGCCTCCGGCAGCCCGAGCGAGGCGCGGCTGCGGCCCTCGAGGGCGACCAGCGACCAGACCCGCTCGACGAAGGCGACGTGCTTGACCAGCGCCAGCAGGGTCGTCTCCGACGCGACGAGCCGACGGCGGGCCTGCTCCTCGGTGGCGCCGTCGAGCAGGGCCGCGACCTCGGCCCGGCTGTCGTCCAGGAACGCCTCGAGCAGCGCGCGCTCGTCGGCGAGGAGCACCTGCTCGACGCTCACCACGACCTCACAGGCGCGCGCCGGTGATGCGGGAGAAGCTCTCGTAGTGGTCGTCGCTCCAGTACCGGGGGCCGGCGCAGGAGGTCACGATGCGGCGCGCACCGCGGTCGCCCTCGCCGGGGGTCCTGACCGTGTACTCGCGGTAGCAGCCGCTGCGCTGCCGCGGCAGCAGGCCCTCCCGGTTGCCGAAGACCACGCCGTCGCGGGCGTACGGGAACGGGCCGCCGGCGTCGAGCAGGGCCAGGGTGCGGCGCGCCTCGGCCGGGAGCTCCGCCGGCGTGACCGTGGGCAGCCCGTCCGCGGGGGCGCGGCTCGACGGCCCCGGCCGGGCCGGAGCCGACGACGACGGTGCCGCGGGGGGGACGACGTCGTCCCCACCTCCGCCCTCCGCCAGCACCGCGCCGGCGACGACGACGGCCAGTGCAGCGACTCCCGCCAGCGCGGACCGCAGGCGTC
>JAOPWW010000168.1 GCA_025965495.1 Frankiales bacterium | reverse complement strand
TGCCGGCGGTGCTGCGGCGGGGACGGGAGCCGGGCCGGGCGAGCCGGGGTAGCCGGGGTAGCCGGCATGACCGGGGTAGCCGGGGTAGCCGGAGCCGGGCGCGCCGAGCTGCTGCTGGGCCCGACGGGTGCGCTCGGCCAGGACCGCGGCCAGGACCGCCCAGCCCGGGGCGTCCGCGGGCGGGGGCGGGCTGATCCGCGCGACGACGTCGGTGACGATGCGCGCCCCGAGGTCCTCGCGGGCAGCCGGCGACAGCTCCCCGGACCGGGACAGGAACTGCCGTGCCTGCAGCGCCAGGGCGTCGGGCAGCCCGCTCAGCTGGAGCGAGGCCGCCCAGCCGGCGAGCGGCGGGGGCATGACGGCGACGATGCCGCCCCGGGACGGCACCCGCTCCTGCAGGACGACGGTCCCGGCGAGCAGGTCCCCGATGCGCTTGCCCGAGGGGTGGAGCAGTGCGCAGACCAGGCCGCCGAAGAACAGGGTGACCCCGGGGCGCTCCAGGAACGCCCCGGCCAGACCGCGGACGAGGGCCTGGCGGAAGCCGATCGGACCGCCGTCGTCGCGGACGGCCCGCAGGCCGAGGGCCGCCTTGCCGGGGGTGCGTCCCCGCAGAGCCGTCTCGAAGGCCACCGGGTAGACGACCAGGGCCAGGACGAGCACGAGGACGACCAGGGCGGCGTCCCCGGCCTCCGAGCCGCCGCCGAGGAAGGTCGCCGCCGTGCCGAGCACGAGCAGCAGCAGGAGCTGCAGCGCGCCGTCGAGGACGGCGGCGAGCACCCGGCTCGGGACCGCCGCGGGCCGCAGCTCGAGGGCCACCGCCTCGCCGGTCACCAGCCGGCTCACGCGGGCCGCCCTGCTGCCGGCCTCGGGGTCGCTGCTGTCACCGGTCCAGTCTGCCCCTCTGAGCGGGCGCGGCGCCCCTCGTCCACAGCCGGGACGGTCGTCCCCAGGTGCCCGGGACGGACCTGCCGGGCCGGTCCGCCCCGCCTACGCTGCGGCCGTGGACCTCGACGCGTACGTCGCCGCGCACCGCGGCGAGTGGGACCGGCTCGAGGGCCTGCTGGGGCGGGCGCGCCGGCCCCGGCGCCTGACCGGCTCGGACGTCGACGAGGTCGTCGACCTCTACCAGCGCGTCGCGACGCACCTGTCGGTCGTGCAGAGCGCCGGGCGCGACCCGCAGCTCGTCGCGCGGCTGAGCAGCCTGGTCGCGCGGGCCCGCTCAGCGGTCGCCGGCACCCGCCAGCCGGCGCTGCGCGACGTCGCCCGGTTCCTGCGGGTCGACTTCCCCGCGATCTGCTACCGGACCCGGTGGTGGTGGGGCGGCTGCGCCCTGGCCTTCCTCGTCGTCGCGGTCGCCCTGGGGTTCTTCGTCGCGCTCCACCCCGACGTGCAGCTCGCGATCGCGACGCCCGAGGAGACCCGCCGGCTCGTGGAGTCGGACTTCGAGAGCTACTACAGCAACAACCCCGCCCAGGACTTCGCCGCCCGGGTCTTCACCAACAACGCCTTCGTCGCGGCCCAGTCGATCCTGTTCGGGGTGCTGCTGGGGCTGCCGGTCGTCTACGTCCTGCTCAGCAACGCCCTCAACGTCGGCGTCTCCGGCGGCCTGCTCGCGGCCCACGACCGGCTGGGCCTGTTCTTCGGGCTGATCCTGCCCCACGGCCTGCTGGAGCTGACCGCCGTCTTCGTCGCCTGCGGCCTCGGCCTCAAGCTCGGCTGGACCGTCGTCGACCCCGGCTCGCGCACCCGCAGCGCCGCGCTCGCCGAGGAGGGGCGCGCGCTGGTCAGCGGGGCCCTCGGCCTCGCGCTGGTGCTGTTCGTCAGCGGCCTGGTCGAGGCGTTCGTGACGCCGAGCCCGCTGCCGACGTGGGCGCGGATCGGGATCGGCGTCGTGGTCGAGGCGCTGTTCCTGGCCTGGGTGTTCGTGCTGGGCCGCCGGGCGGTGCTGTCCGGCGTCACGGGCGACCTCGACCGCGAGCGGCGCGGCGACGAGCTCCCGACCGCGTGAGGCGCGCCCGGTGACCCTCGTGCTGTGGGACCTCGACGGCACCCTGCTGCGGGCCGGTGCCCCTGCCCGCGACGCCTTCACGGCCGCCTTTCTCGCCGTCGCCGGCCGCCCGCCGACCCGGCGCGCGGGCGGCATCAGCTTCGCCGGCCGCCTCGACCCGTGGATCGCCGGCCAGGTCTGCCGCGCCGAGGGCCTCGACGCCGAGGCGGAGGCCGCCCTGCTCGTGCAGCTCCCCGTCGAGCTGGCGGCCCGCCGCGACCGCCTCGCGCAGGAGGGCGTCGTGCTGCCGCACGCCCGCGAGACCCTCGCCGGCCTCGCGGCCGCCGGCTGGCACCAGGGCGTCGTCACCGGCAACCTCCGGGCCACGGCGCACACCAAGGTCAGCGCCCTGGGGCTGGGCGAGCACCTCGACCTGGAGGCCTCGGCCTACGGCGACGACGGCCCGACCCGCGGGGCGCTGGTGCCGATCGCCCTGTCCCGGGCCGGCCGAGACGCGGCCGGTGCGTGGGTCGTCGGCGACACCCCGCACGACCTCGCCTGTGCCCGGGCGAGCGGGGTGCGCTGCCTGCTCGTGGCCACGGGCGGCCACAGCCACGACGAGCTCGCGGCCCTGGAGCCCGACGCCGTCCTGCCCGACCTGCAGGGCGCGCTCGCGGTGCTGACCGGCTCCTCGCCGTAGCGACTACCGCCAACCGCCCGGGTCGACGCCGCCCGGGACGTCCGCGTCGGGGTCGTACGGCGTGCGGGTGTAGACGAACGTGGCGAGCTCGAGCCGGGTCGGCGAGACCTGCAGGACCTCCCCCGCGTAGTAGCCGTCCAGGCCGACCCAGCGGTCGCCGCCGAGGGGCCGGAAGCGGCTGGTCCGGCCCTGGCGGCCGAGCCCGGACAGGTGCAGCAGTCCGTCGGCGGTCGCCCGCAGCACGGCGGGCGCCGGTCCCCAGTACCAGGGCCCGAGCACGTCCAGCGGCACCGGCGGTGCGCTGGGTGCCCAGGCGTCGACGACGCGCGGCTCGGCCTCCCGCACGACGTCGAGCATCCGCGGGACCACGGACAGGTCGACGCCGCTGGTGCTGTTGGCGAGCGCGACGCCGCCGGTCTGCTCCTCGCGGTCGACCAGCACCATCGCGAGGAACCCGGGCATCGACCCGCCGTGCCCGACGAGCGTGCGCTCCCCGACCCGCTGCACCTGCAGCCCGAGCCCGTAGGCGGCCCACCCGGTGGCGCTGGCGTCGACGCCGGCCGGCTCGCACATCTCGGCCAGCGTGTCCGCCGCCAGCACGTCCCCGGTGTCGCCGAGCAGGAACGCCGCGAAGCGCCCGAGGTCGGTGAGCGTCGCCCAGAGCTGGCCGGCGGGGGCCATCGCCCCGGCGTCGTGCTCGGGCTCGGGCAGGACGACGTCGGCCCACGGGTGGACCGCGAAGCCCGACGCGGCGACGCCGGACGGGCGGGTCGTGGTGCGGTCCATCCCGAGCGGGAGCAGCACCTCCTCGCGCACGACCTGCTCCCAGGACCTCCCGCGCAGGCGGGCGGCCAGCTGCCCGAGCAGGCCGAAGCCGAGGTTGGAGTAGTGGAACCGCCGGCCTGCCGCGAGCACCCGGTCCGCCTCCGTCAGGGGCAGCTCCTCGAGGGGCCCGCCCGGCGTCCGCTCCCACCACGACCCCGGGCTCTCGGCCCCGACGCCGCCGACGTGGGCGAGCAGCTGCCCGACGGTCCGGCGTCCGAAGGGCGTCCCAGGCAGGTGGTCCTCGAGGGCGTCGTCGAGGTCGAGCCGGCCCTCGTCGCGCAGCCGCATCACCGCGACCGCCGTCACCGGCTTGGTGATCGACCCGAGGCGGTACTGCACGTCGGTGTGCGGCGCGGCGACGTCGCCCCGCCCGGCCGACCACACCAGCCCGCCGCCACGCACGACGCCGGCCACCAGTGACGGCGCGCGCCCCTCGCGCTGGACGCGGGCGACGAGGGGGAGAAGGCGGGCAGCGGTGCCGGGCAGCAGGTCGGTCACCGGGCGAGGCTAGCGAGAGGGGGCGGGCCGCGTCCGGTAGCGGTAGGACCCGGCGACCTGCATCCCCGCGTACAGGTCGCGGCCCGGGTTGTCGCGGGCGACCTGCAGGT
>JAOPWW010000163.1 GCA_025965495.1 Frankiales bacterium | reverse complement strand
GCACGGGCGCGCACGGCACGCCCGCCTCGCCCAGCACGGCGGCCCACTCACGGGCGGTGCGGCGTCCGAGGACCGCGGCCAGCGCACTCCCGAGCGCCGTGCGGTCCGCGACGCGGCCGGCGTTGGTCCACCACGGCGGCCGGACGTCCAGCCCGATCGCGGCGCACAGCGCAGCGAACTGGGCGTCGTTGCCCGCGCCGAGCACCAGCGCCGTGTCCGAGCACGGGACCGGCCCGTACGGCGCGATGTTGGGGTGGTCGTTGCCGGTGAAGGCCGGCACCTCTCCCCCGACGAGGGCGTTGGACGCCTGGTTGACCAGCATCGAGACGGCCGCCTCCAGCAGGCCCACCTCGACCCGCAGGGGCCGCCGCGCCAGCAGGCCCGCCAGCGCGCCGACCGCGGCGTACAGGCCGGTGACGACATCGGCCACGGCGACGCCGACCTTGGTCGGCTCGGTCGTGCCGGTCACCGACATCAGCCCGCTGCGGGCCTGCGCCATGACGTCGTAGCCGGGCAGGTCGCCGTCGGGGCCGTCGCTGCCGGCGCCGCGCACGGAGACCCACACGGCCTGCGCCGACTCCCGGAGCTGGGCGAGACCGAGCGCGGCGAGGTGGCGCGGCAGGAAGTTCTCCACGACGACGTCGGCCGCCTCCACGAGCCGGGCGACGACGAGCCTGCCGGCCGGCGTCGTGAGGTCGAGCGCCAGTGAGCGGCGGTCGCGGTTGACGGAGAAGAAGTAGGTGGCGTCGTCCCCGTGGAAGGGCGGGCCCCACCGGCGGGTGTCGTCGCCGGTGCCCGGACGCTCGACCTTGACGACGTCGGCCCCGAGGTCGGCCAGGACGGTGCAGCAGAAGGGCCCGGCGAGCACCCGGGACAGGTCCAGCACCCGGACGCCGGCCAGCGGTCCGGGGCGGGGGTCGGTGTCCGGCCAGCCGGGGCCCGCGCGCAGGGCGTCGGCGAGGTCCTCCACGCCGGGAGCCTTCCACGACCGGGACCCCGGACCCGGGAGGCCGTGCCGCGGGCGGTGCTCACGCCCGGCGCGTCCCGGTCTGCCCCGGTGCCCCTCGCGTCCCGCCGTTGTCCCGCGCCGGTGGGGGCGTCGGTGGCATGCTGCAGCGGGCCCCGTCGGGGCCCGCGCCGGCGTGTCCGCTCGGCGAGGTCGAGAGGGAGCACTGCCGCCGTGCGTGGGTCGACGTCCGTCCTGTCCGGACTGCTCGCGGCCGGGGTCGTGTCCGCCCTCGTGCTCCTGGCCTCCCCCGCGTCCACGGCCGCCCCCGCCCTGCGGGCGGTGTCCTCGACGGCGGGCGCGGGCACGACCGAGTCCGTCGACCTGGTCCAGCAGGACACGCCGTCGGGGCCCGTCTCGCGGCACTACCTGTTCACCGTGCCGCGCTCCGGCAGCGGGCCGCGCCCGGTCGTGCTGGTGCTGCACGGGCGCTCCCAGCCGATCGAGGACCTGCGCGCGACCACCGGCATCGAGGCGGTCGGGGAGCAGGCCGGCTTCGTGTCGGTCTTCCCCTCCGGTGTCCAGGGCGTCTGGAACGCCGGGACCTGCTGCGCCCCGGCGAACGGCAGCCCCGCCATGCCCGACGTCGCCTTCCTCGACCAGGTCGTCGCCGACCTCGCCACCCGCACCTCGGTCGACCTGCGCCGGGTCCACGTCGTCGGCTTCTCCAACGGCGGGATGATGGCCTACCGGTACGCCTGCCAGCGGTCGGACCGGGTGGCCGGCGTCGCCGTGGTGTCCGGGTCGATGGCTGCCAGCCCGGACTACGCCGACCAAGGTCCGCAGCGCTGCCGGCCGACGAGCCCGGTCAGCGTGCTCGCCGTCCACGGCGGGAGCGACACCACCGTCCCGTACGGCGGCGGCACGGTCGCGGGCCCGGGCGGCGGGACGGTCGCCCCCGCCCGGGCGGGGATCGACCAGTCCGCGGTCGGGGCGTCCTGCCGCACCGGCTCC
Organism: Frankiales bacterium; assembly: GCA_025965495.1. Classification (GTDB taxonomy): domain Bacteria; phylum Actinomycetota; class Actinomycetes; order Mycobacteriales; family SCTD01; genus RYN-122. The sequence goes on along the minus strand of JAOPWW010000163.1, from coordinate 4,671 downwards.
ACCTCCAAGGTCGGGGCGACCGTGCGGCTGGACTACACCGACTGCGAGGACGGCGCCGCCGTGCGGCTGGTCAAGATCAACGGCCAGGGGCACGGGTGGACCCGCGACAGCCGCCGCTACGGCTACGACACGACGCTCGGCATCTGGCAGTTCCTGCAGGACCGCCGGTCCGCGCCCGACGACTCCCCCTGACGCCGGGCCGCTCACTACGCTCCGGGCCGTGGCCCTCGACCCGACCGCCCTGCCCGACGACGTCCTCGCGTTCCTGGCCGAGCGCCACCTCGCGACGCTGACGACCCTGCGGCCGGACGGCACCCCCCACGTCGTCGCGGTCGGGTTCACCTGGGACGACGACGCGCGGCTGGTCCGCGTCATCACCAACGGGACGTCCAAGAAGGCGCGCAACGTCGCCGACGGGTCGCCCCGGGCCGTCGTCGCGCAGGTCGACGGGCCGCGCTGGCTGTCCCTGGAGGGCGTCCCGACGGTGAGCAGCGACCCCGACCGGGTGGCCGAGGCGGTCCGCCGGTACGCACTGCGGTACCGCCAGCCGGCGGAGAACCCGGCACGCGTCGTGATCGAGATCGCCGTCGACCGGGTCCTCGGACGCGGCTGACCGGCTCCCCGGACACGCCGCTCCCCGGGCCGCACGAGGCGGACCCGGGGAGCGGCGTGCGGGGCTAGCGGGACAGCTGCGCCGTGGCGCGGTTGTCGCTCTCGTCGGACTCGGCGACCGTGCGGGCCGGGTCCACGACGGCCACGACCGCCGTCGGCTTGGCCGGCGCCTTCCAGGCCACCGACACGCGGGTGGACGCGCCCGGCGCCAGCGGCACCGGGCTGGTGCTGCCGAGGGCGGCCTGGGCGGAGGAGAACGCGACGACGACGCCGCTCGCCGGGGCGGTGCCCGTGTTGCGGACGAGCGCCGACAGGGTGCTCTTGGCGCCGGCCGTGCTGCTCTGGAGCGCCGAGACCGTCAGGTTCGCGACGGGGGCTGCGACCGGCGCCGGGTCGTTCGCCGCGTAGAGCGTCAGGCCGCTGCTGAGCCGGGCGATGGTCGCGTAGGCGTCGCGGTAGCCGGTCGTCGTCGCGGTCGGGGTGGCCGTGGTGACGCAGGCGGCGATGCAGCCGTCGGCGTAGCCGACCAGGACGCGGCCCTTGTCGTCGACGGTCGCGTCGATGAAGTCGAGCAGGTTGCGGTCGGTGCCGCAGGTCGTGCCCGCGGTGCAGATCGAGCCGCGCTGGACCGGGTCGGCCCCGGTGGCGTCGGAGGTGGTCCAGCTCTTGCCGCCGTCGAACGTCGACATCACGTACAGGTGCCAGACGCCCTGGAAGACGTCGGTCTCCTGGCTGTTGCCGGGGGTCGTCGTGCCGACGAAGGCGACCGCCGCGCGGTCCCCGTCCCCGGCGACCGCCGCCGGGAACGCCGTGTTGACGATGCCGAGCTGCGCGCCGACGTCCTGGACGTCGGTCCAGGTCACGCCCTTGTCGTGCGACACCGCGGTGTACGGGTGGTTGTCGGCGCCGTTCCAGCCGAGGTAGACGGTGCCGTCCTTCGCCACGGCGACCGAGGGGTCGCTGTCGCCGGAGGTGCCGCCGGGGACGGGGCGGATCGCCCAGGTGAGGCCGTTGTCCTGCGACACGACGACCGCGGGGTGCCCGTTGCAGGACTTGTTCGGGACGTACGCGGTGCCGTCCGGGCCGACCTTGACGTGCCCGTGCAGGCCGCCGCACGACTGCAGCGTGTACATCGGGACGGCCGGCGTGAACGTGGTGCCGCCGTCGCTGCTGGTCGAGCAGGAGGCGTCGGCGATGTCCTGCGAGCAGTAGTAGAGCTCGCTCGGGGAGGTGCGCAGGGCCGCGACGCCGCCGGGGGCGTACGGACCCCAGCCCAGCGTCTGGTGGTCGACGGCGCTGTTCAGGCCGCCGCCCTGGCTGGTGCTCCAGGTCTTCCCGGCGTCGCCGGTGACGCAGGACAGGCTGCCCGCGGCGCGGACGTCGAGCAGCTGCGACTCGATGGTGCGGCCGGTCGTGGGCTCGGTGGCCAGGATCGGGTCGAGGCTGGTCGTGCTGCCGCCGGGGCAGCCGCTGGCGGCGTTCGCGCTGACGTCGGCGAACGACGCGGTCGCCGGAGCGGTGGCGTCGTCGAAGGTGGCCCGGTAGGTCGACAGCGACGCCTGGTACATCGCCGCACCGGTCTTGCGGTCGTAGCCGATCGACGGCTCGCCTGCGTTGTGCACGTCGGGCAGCGTCGCGGGTGCCGGGTGGTTGCTGTAGACCGGCGCGGCGACCGTGGAGGGCGCCGGAGCGGCCGGGGTGCCGGCGAGGGAGACGGTGGTCGTGAAGCTGTCGCCGGCGACCGTGAAGGGCACGACGCGGACCGTGTAGGCCCCGGCCGTCGGCACGGTCAGGATGACCTCGGGGTTCGCGGAGGTGGCCGCGCTGGCGACCTCGTGACCGGCGCTGTCGAGCAGGTAGACGTCGAAGTCCGCGGCCGCGCCGGTCCACGCGGTGCTGACCTTCAACGTGTGGCCGGTGGCGTAGTCCGCCGGGGTGGCGACCGTCAGGGCGAAGTCGTCGCAGCTGTTCGGCGCGGAGCAGTCGACCGTGCCCGCGTTCCCGGTCGCGTTCGACACGGTGAACGGGCCGCTCGTGTAGGTCAGGGTCGGGCTGGTCGCTGACACGGTCCCGGCCGCCGGGGTGGCGGCGGCTGCGCCTCCCGCGCTCAGCGCGGGCAGGGCGGTGGCGAGCAGGACGGCGGCCCCGAGGGCCACCCCCGCTCGGCGGGCACGAGGAGACAGGCGGGGCACAGGACCTCCGGAGCTCGTCCGGGTGGACGAGGCAGGGCAGGCGACGGGGTGCGTCGCGGACAGGTGAGCGGGGTCACGCGACCCTAGGCCATCCGGCGGCCTCTCATGGCCCGGAAGGGCCACTGCTGCTGGTCCTCTCGGACTACTCCGGCTCGGGGACGTCGTCCAGCCACGACCCGTCGGTGCGGCCGATGCTGACGACCTGCAGCGCGGCCTCGCCCCGGGCGTCGCTCTCCGCCAGGTCGACGACGGCGGTGATGCCCCAGTCGTGGTCGCCCTCGGGGTCGTCGAACACCTGCCGGACCACCCAGCGGGTCGGCTGCTGCTCGATCCGCAGGAAGCCGGGCCCACGGGCGTCCGGACCGGTGCCGAGGACGTCGTGCTCGGCGAAGTAGCCGCGGATGCCCTCCTCCCAGGCGTCCTGCGAGAAGGAGCCGTCCAGCTCCGCCAGGTCGATCCAGCGGCGCAGAGCGACCAGCTCGACCCGGCGGAACAGGGCGTTGCGGACCAGGGTCCGGAAGGCCCGCAGGTTGCGGGTGACGGCGGGCGGCGGCGCCGCGAGGTCCGGCGGCCGGACCTCGGCCGTCGGGTTGGAGAGCGCCTCCCACTCGTCGAGCAGGCTGGAGTCGGTCTGCCGGACCAGCTCACCGAGCCACTCCTGCAGGTCGCGGACCTCCTCGGTCCGGGCGGCGTCGGGGACGACCCGGCGCAGGGCCTTGTAGGCGTCCGCGAGGTAGCGCAGGACGAGCCCCTCGCTGCGGGCCAGCGAGTAGTAGGAGACGTACTCGGTGAACGTCATGTACCGCTCGGACAGGTCGCGGGCGACCGACTTCGGGCGGAGCTCGTGGTCGCCGACCCACGGCTGGGTCTGCCGGAACGTCTCGTACGCCGGCAGGAGCAGGTCCTCGAGCGGCTTGGGGTACGTGACGTCCTCGAGCAGCTCCATCCGCTCGTCGTACTCGATGCCCTCGGCCTTCATCTCCGCGACGGCCTCGCCCTTGGCCTTGTGGACCTGCGCCATGAGCACCTGGCGCGGGTCGTCCAGGGTGCTCTCGAGGACCGACAGCAGGTCGAGCGCGTAGGTCGGGGACTCCTGGTCGAGCAGGTCCAGGGCGGCGAGCGCGAACGGCGACAGCGGCTGGTCGAGGGCGAAGTCGCGCGGGAGGTCGATCGTCAGGCGGACGTCGCGGGCCCCGGGCGGGCCGAACCGCTCCACGACCTCCGCGGCCTCCAGGGACCGGAACAGGGCGATCGCCCGCCGCACGTGCTGGCGCTGGCGGGCGCGCGGCTCGTCGTTGCCGAGGAGCAGGTGGCGGGCGGCGTCGAAGGCGTTGCCGGGGCGCTGCGCCAGGTTGATGAGCATCCCCGTGGTGACCTTGAAGCGGCTCTGCAGCGGCTCGGGGTCGGCGTGGAGCAGGCGCTCGTAGGTCTGCTCGCCCCAGCTGACCGTCCCCTCGGCGGGCTTCTTGCGCTCGACCCGCTTGAGCTTCTTGGGGTCGTCGCCGGCCTTCTTGACGCGCCGGGCGTTCTCGATGTCGTGCTCGGGCGCCATGACGACGACGGTGCCGCTCGTGTCGTAGCCCGCGCGGCCCGCCCGCCCGGCGATCTGGTGGAACTCGCGGGCCTGCAGGTGCCGCATCCGGGTGCCGTCGAACTTGGCCAGCCCGGTCATGAGCACGGTGCGGATCGGGACGTTGATGCCGACGCCGAGGGTGTCGGTGCCGCAGACGACCTTGAGCAGGCCCTGCTGGGCGAGCTGCTCCACGAGCCGCCGGTAGCCCGGGAGCATCCCGGCGTGGTGGACGCCGATGCCGTGCCGCACCAGGCGGGACAGGGTCTTGCCGAAGCCCGTGGCGAAGCGGAAGCC
>JAOPWW010000153.1 GCA_025965495.1 Frankiales bacterium | reverse complement strand
CGCTCCCCGCGCAAGCGGCCGCCGCCCCCCACGACGTCGGCGGCTGGCGGACGGTCGGGCCGGGCGCCCCTCGCGCGTCCGCCCGCACGACTGCGGACACGCCCTCGACCTTCTCGGTCAGCTACACCGGCATCGACCCGGGCGCCCAGGCCGCCGTCGGGCGGGCCACCGCGGTCCTGGCGGCCGCGCTCGACAGCGCCGTGCCCGTCACCCTCCGGGTCGACGCCGCCCCCCTGCCCGACGGCGTCCCGGCCGTCGCCGCCCCGGGGACGTACGCCGTCCGGGACCGCAACGGCGCCTACGACGTCACCGACACCCTCTACCCCGTCGCCCTCGCGAACGCGCTCGCCGGCCGCGACGTCGACCCCGGCGGCGCCGACGTCGTCCTCACCCTCAGCAGCACCGCGCCCCTGTCCACGACGGCGGAGCCGGCGCCGGCGAACGCCTACGACCTCACCAGCGTGGTCCTGCACGCGCTGCTGCCCGCCCTCGGCCTGACGACCACGCTGCGCGTCGACGACGTCGGCCTGGGCCGGTGGGGCGTGCCCGGCGACATCCCGCCGCTGCCCGTCGTCGCGGACCGGCTGCTCGTGACGGCCGGGACCCCGGAGGCCGAGGGGAGCGTCCCGCTGCTGTCGCGCGTCAACGGCAGCAAGGAGCTCGCGACGGTCCTGGCCGGACCCGTGCTCTGGGACGGGCGAGCGGCCCGGGCGGCGTCCCGCGGCAGTCGCCCCCTGCTCGGGAGCGACCTGGTGCACGACCACGTCTCCCCCGTCGTCCTGCCCCCCGCCGCGGTGCCGGCCGGCAGCCCCGACCGGCTGCTGGTGCCGTCGCTCGGGCTCGGCGAGACCGTGCGGACGGTCGGTCCCGTGGCGCTCGGACTGCTCGCAGACCTCGGTTGGGCCGTCCCCTCGCTGCCCGGCGCGCGGTTCACCCCCGTCGCGCCGCGCCGGCTGCTCGACACCCGCACCGGGCTCGGCCAGGGCGGCGTCAGGAGGCTGCTGGGGCCGGGGGGTGTGCTCGACCTGCAGGTGGCAGGAGGGGGCACCGGTGTGCCGCTCGACGCGGTCGCCGTCGTCCTCAACGTCACCGGTGTCGCCCCCAGCCGCAGCACCGACCTGCGCGCCTACCCGAGCCCGCGCACGCCCGAGGCGCTCCCGCAGGTGAGCAGCCTCAACCTCGGCCGGGGCACCACGCGCGCGAACGCGGTCACCGTCTCCCCGGGCCGGGACGGCAAGGTCCGCCTGCGCAACTCCGCCGGGACCGTGAGCGTCCTCGTCGACCTGCAGGGCTACTACGCGGCCTCGGGCCAGACCCTGTTCCACCCCCGCAACCCCGTGCGCATCCTCGACACCCGCACGAGCGGGATCCGCGCCCTCGGGCCGGGACAGGTGCTGGACCTGCCCGTGGCAGGGGTGTGGGGGGTGCCGGCCTCGGCCCGCGCGGTCGTCCTCGGCGTGACCGGTGTCGGCGCGACCCGGCCCACCGACGTCCGCGTCTACCCGACCCCCACGAGCGGGACCGCCGTGCCGGACGTCAGCACCCTGAACCTGCGGCCGGGCGCGCCCGTCGCCGGGCTCGCCGTCGTGCAGGTCGGGCGGGACGGGTGGGTGCGGCTGCGCAACGCCGCCGGGCGCACCGCGGTGCTGGTGGACCTGTCGGGCTGGTTCGACAGCAGCAGCGACGGCGGTCTCGGCTTCCGGCCGGTCGCGCCCCAGCGGGTCTTCGACTCCCGCCTGTCCGGCAGTCCGCGACTGCTCCCCGGCGGTGTCCGCGACGTCGCGGTCAGCGGTCGCGGCGGCGTCCCCGCCGGGGCCCGCGCCACCGTCCTGAACCTCACCGGCATCGCGCCGTCGCGCAGCACCGACCTGCGGGCCTACCCCGCGCCGGTCGACGGCGCCCGGACAGCCGTCCCGACGATCAGCAGCCTCAACCTCGCCGCCGGCCAGACCAGCGCCGGAGCCGCCCTGGTCGAGGACGGCTCCCACGGTCGCGTGCGGGTGAGGAACCAGTCCGGCAGCGTCGCCGTGGCCGTGGACGTCACCGGCTGGTTCGGCCCCTGACCACCAGCCGCCTCCGCCCGCTGCTGGCGCCCGCGTGGCGGGTGTCGGAGGCCAGGAAGCCGGAAGGGGCGGCACTCCCGGAAGGCGCGTAGAGCGACGGAGTCGCAGCGCCGGAGGGAGTGCCGCCCCTGGAGGCGGACGTCAGCCCGTGTCGGTCAGCTCACGCCGACCCGACGATCACTCGCCCGCGTCGTCGATCCACGCCATCATCGGGCGGAGCTTGGCGCCCGTCACCTCGATAGGGTGGTCCGCCCCCTGCTTGCGGAACGCCGCCATGCGGGGCCCGCCGTTGTCGTCGTCGTCGATGAGGGCCTTGGTGAAGGTGCCGTCCTGGATCTCGGCGAGGACCTGCTGCATGGCCTTCTTGGTCTCGGCCGTGATGATGCGCGGGCCGGTGACGTAGTCGCCGAACTCGGCGGTGTCGCTGATGCTCCAGCGCATCTTGCCGATGCCGCCCTCGTACATGAGGTCGACGATCAGCTTGAGCTCGTGCAGGCACTCGAAGTACGCGACCTCGGGCTGGTAGCCGGCCTCGATGAGGACCTCGAAGCCCGTCTGCACCAGCGCCGCGGCGCCGCCGCACAGGACCGCCTGCTCGCCGAACAGGTCGGTCTCGGTCTCCTCCTTGAAGGTGGTCTTGAGGACGCCGGCCTTGGTCCCGCCGATGCCCTTGGCCCAGGACAGGGCGAGCGCCTGCGCCTGGCCGGACGCGTCCTGCTCGACGGCGATGAGGCACGGCACGCCGCGGCCCTCGAGGTACTGGCGGCGCACGAGGTGGCCGGGGCCCTTGGGAGCGACCATGGCGACGTCGACGCCGGGCGGCGGGGTGATGAGGCCGAAGCGGATGTTGAGGCCGTGGCCGAAGAAGAGCGCCGCGCCCTCCTTGAGGTTCGGGGCGACGTCGGTCTCGTAGAGCTTGCGCTGCACGGTGTCCGGCGCCAGGATCATGACGACGTCGGCCTCGGCCGTGGCCGCGCCAGGGGTGAGCACGCGCAGACCCTCGGCCTCGGCCTTGGCGCGGCTCTTGCTGCCCTCGGGCAGACCGATGCGGACGTCGACGCCGCTGTCGCGCAGGGACAGCGCGTGGGCGTGACCCTGGCTGCCGTAGCCGAGGACGGCCACCTTCTTGCCCTGGATCAGGCTGAGGTCGGCGTCGTCGTCGTAGAAGATCTCGGCCACAGGAGCGGGCCTCTCTGTTCGGTGGGGTGGGTGGGGTAGGAGGTCAGGCGCTGACGGAGCGCAGGCGGGGCTCGGCGCCGGTCATGGAGCGGGGCCCGCGGGCGACCGCGACCATGCCGGACTGGACCATCTCGCGGATCCCGAACGGCTCGAGGACCCGCACGAGGGCGGCCAGCTTGTCGCGGGTGCCGGTGGCCTCGACGGTGACGGCGTCGGAGGCGACGTCGACGACCTTGGCGCGGAACAGCTGCACGGTCTCGAGGACGTGGCTGCGGCTGGTGAGGTCGGCCTTGACCTTGATGAGGAGCAGCTCGCGCTG
>JAOPWW010000002.1 GCA_025965495.1 Frankiales bacterium | reverse complement strand
GCGGGAAGTTGTTGGTGACGACGGCCTTCGAGGGGACGTCGACGACCGCGGGCACGGTGATGCCGCGGGAGTACTCCGGATCGCGGGCGAAGAAGGCATCCTGCAGCCGCTCGAAGCCGAGCACCGGGTCGCGTCCGCCGGGGTCGAGGTCGAAGGTCCAGCTGCGCTCGTCGTGGGTCGGGCCGCACACGCCCATGCTCAGCACGTCCTCCAGCCCGAGCAGCCGCCGCACGATGACCGCGCGGCTCGCCCACGGGCAGGCCCGGCTGACGACGAGCCGGTAGCGGCCCGGCTCGACCGGCCAGCCGTCCCTCCCGTCGGCCGTGATCCGGTCTGGGACGTACTGCATGTCACGGGTGAACTCGCCCTGCTCCACGTACGGCATGACCGCCCTGTGCCCCGCCCGTCGCCGTGTGACCCGTGCGCCCCCACCTGCAGCCCGGCTCCAGCATCCTGGTCACCAGCTCCGTGCAGGCCTACGAGCCGACGCCGGCGCTCATGGACTACGCCGCCTCCAAGGCTGCGCTGGTGAGCCTCACCAAGACCCTGGCGCAGGAGCTCGCCCCGAGGGGGATCCGGGTCAACACGGTCGCGCCCGGCCCGATCTGGACGCCGCTCATCCCGGCCACCATGCCGCCCGAGCAGGTCGAGGACGTCGGCAGCGAGACGCCGCTGGGCCGGGCCGGGCAGCCGGTCGAGGTCGCGCACGCCTTCGTCTTCCTCGCCTCCGACGCCGCCAGCTACGTCACGGGGGAGCGGCTGACCGTCGCCAGCGGGATGCCGATGCCGTAGGGCTGGCGCGGCGTCGGGCTGGGCCCGCGCCCGGCGTAGGGCTGCGGTTCCGGGCTCGGCCTGGCGTCAGACGTCGGCGAAGTGCTCGACGTGGGGCGGCCCGGCGAAGTGCGGGCCGATGAGGGCCCGCCACTGGCCGAAGCGCTCGCTGTCGCGGAACGCCTGGTGGTCCTCGACCGAGTCCCACTCGACCAGAAGGACGAACCGGGTCGGCGTCTCGACGCCCTGGGTCATGCGCATCGCCCCGGCCCCGGGCAGGGTCGCGATGAGCTCCTTGGCCTGCCCGTAGGCCTGCGTGAAGGCGCTCTCCGCACCGGGCAGCACGTCGATCAGGGCGACCTCGAGGACCATGCGGCTGACCCTGTCACAGGGGAGCGAGCAGGTCGCGCAGGGCCAGGACGGTGCGCCAGTTGCGCGCTGTGGCGGTGACGCCGAAGCCCTTCACCACCCGGTCGAGCCCGTTGCGCTGCACGCCGCCGGCGTACCAGAGGTGCAGCTCGCGGCCCCGCACGACCAGCTCCTCCGGCAGCAGCCCCTCGTGGTCGACCGCGGCGACGGCCGCCGGGTCCGGGGCGGCCGACAGGAACGCCACGTGGAGCAGCTTCGGGTCCAGGTCGCGCCCGGCGAAGGGGTCGTGCGCGACGACGTCGTCGAGCTCGGGCCCGGTCCGGACCAGGACGGGACTCCTGATCGAGGCGTCCACGAGGGCCCGCTCGACCGCCTTCGCGAGCGCCTCGGGCTCCTCCGAGGAGACCAGGACGTTGCCGCTCTGCACGTAGGTGCTCACGTCCAGACCGCCCGCCCGCTCGACGAGGGCGACCAGGTCGGGCATGCGGATGCGGTTGGCCTTGCCCACGTTGAGGCCGCGCAGCAGCAGCACGCACCGGGTCATGCGCGCGAGTGTGCCCGGTCGGGTGAGGCAGCCGGCGTCGTCGTGTGTCGAGACCGAGGGCGACGACAGGGAGGTCGCCGTGGGGAAGACCAAGGAGCCCAAGGCCGTGGCCGAGGGCAAGGGCAAGAGCAAGGGCAAGGGCGACAAGCCGGCGAAGGTGAAGAAGGCCAAGGTCAAGGGCGCGCTGATGGACAAGGCGACGAACCTGGTCCTCGTGCTGTTCGTGGCCTCGCTCGTCGCCGAGCGGGTCACCGGGGGCTGAGCCTCAAGCGTCCTCGCCGGCCGCCGTCCGGACGTCGAGCGCGGCCAGGTCCAGGGCCTCCTCGGCGCGCTCGACCGCGCGGGCCGCGGCGTGGACGGCCGGGAGGTCGGGGACGCCCCGCTTGCTGCGGGCCGCCCGGGCGGCGGTGTGCGCCTCGGACTCGAGGTCGTCCAAGGCGGCGGCCAGGTCGGCGCGGGCCGCGGCGAGCGCCTCCTGCTGGCGGGTCAGGTCCTCGCGGTCAGGTCGGCTCACGGCAGGGACCGTATCCGCTATGGTTGCCTCGCTCCGGTGGACGTTGCCGGGTCACCTCGTCCGGGTGGCGGAATTGGCAGACGCGCTAGCTTGAGGTGCTAGTTCCCTTTGCGGGGAATGGGGGTTCAAGTCCCCCCTCGGACACAGCCGCACGACCTCGCAGCAGCACGACGGCACAGCAGACGACGACGAAGGCCCCCGACCACGCGGTCGGGGGCCTTTCGGCGTCGGGGCGCGCGCCGGTCAGGTGCGGCGGGCCCGCAGCTTGTCCGGCAGGCGCAGTCCCCGCTCGACCGCCTGCAGCACGTGGTCGCGCGCACCGGCGCCCGGCGCCGCGGTGGGCAGCCCCCGCCGCCGCAGGCGGGCGTTGAGCGACAGCACGCTGCCCTCGCGCAGGGTGCGGCGGGTCCGCCAGGTGACCGACAGGCTGATCGACGGTGCCGGGCCGTTCCGCACGACGTGGGGGGCGTGCACGGGGACGTAGACGCCGTCGCCGGGGCCGAGCGGGTAGTCGGTGACGTCGACGGCGGCGCTCTCGAGGTTGCGGTGCTCGCCGGAGTGGAGCCGCTCGGCCTGCAGGTCGCGGTCGGCGTCGGTGGGGAAGCGGCCGATGCACATCGTCTTGGTGCCGCTGACCTGCAGCAGGACGTTGTGCTCGGGGTCGATGTGGGTCGGGGTGACCGATCCGGGGGCCGAGAGGAACACGAAGCCCTCGCGCAGGACCGACCGGCCCTCGGACGCGGTCAGCTGCGGCTCGAGCGCGTCGAGGCAGGCGTCGAGCAGCGCCGCGTACTCGGGGTCCTGCTCGACGTTCTTGAGCACCATCCAGCAGCCGTTGGTGTCGATGCTCCGGACGATCTCGGGCGGCGTGAGCGAGGACTGCGGGGCGACGCCGCCGGGGAGGACGGCCGGGACGGCGCCGACGTTGTGCTCGATGCTCGCGGCGGGCAGTGTCGCGGCCAGGACGGCGAGGCGCTCGAGGTCGAGCAGGCCGCCGCGGGCGAGGTCGTGGTGCACCCGGACCGGGGCGAGGCTGCCGCTGCCGGCCGACGTCGGGGGAGCGGGGGTGTCGCGCAGGCTGAACGTCGTCATGGGGTCACTGTCCTCGATCGGCGGGCCGTGCTCCAGACCCGTTCGGCGGCAGGCACGGCCGCGACTGCGGCACGGCCGAGGGGCGTCAGACCGACGGCGACGGTCCTCAGTCGCAGCCGGTCCGGGAACAGGCGTTCGGCCATCTCGTGACCGGCGACGGCGCACGAGTCCATGACGTCCAGGTCCGGGTCGTCGTGGAAGGCGGTGAGCGCGTCGACCTCCAGCAGCAGGCCGGGGGAGCAGGCGGCGAAGGCCTCGTCGTAGGCGATCTTGAAGCAGGACAGGGTCCGCCCGGCACGGAGCCCGACCTGGGCCGCGAGGACCCGCCCGCCGGCCTGCAGGCACAGCACCGAGGTCCTCGTGGGGTCGTCGTCGAGGACGGCGCGCAGGAGGTCGGCGTGGCCGGGCCGGGAGGCCATCGCGGTCCCCGCGCGTCCCTTCCACCCGGACGCCTCGAGCGCGAGGAAGGCCTCGAGCGCCTCGGGGTCGCCCGACCGGTCCACGGTGACGACGTCGGCGCCGACGGTCCGCGCGAGGACGCGACGCAGCCGGCGCAGGTTCTTCAGGTGGGCGCCGCGCAGCCGTCCCTCGAGGTAGTCGGGGCGGGGGCGACGGCGGACGACGGCCCGCTCGTGGCTGCTGACGTCGCGGGACACGAGGCCCAGGTGCCCCACGGCCGCGTCGAGCCCGGCGGCGGCCGGCCCGTCGGCGGGCAGGTCGGGCAGCACCAGGACGGGGGTGCGGGTGCGGAGGTCGCGCAGGGCGGCGGTCCAGGCCTGCTCGGCCCGCCCGGGGGCGACCAGGGGTGCCCCGAGGAAGGCGTAGTCGTGGTCCCAGCCGCGCAGCGCGGGCACCGGGACCTTCGCGACCCGGCGGGCCTGGACGACAGGCAGGGCGAGCAGCAGGCCGTCGTCGTCGGCGGCGGCGAGCAGCAGCGGGCGCGCC
>JAOPWW010000029.1 GCA_025965495.1 Frankiales bacterium | reverse complement strand
CCGCCTCGACGAGGTCCTCCAGGACGTCGTCCTGCAGGTCGCCGTCTCCCAGGACCACGTCAGCGCCCTCGACCATCCCTAGGACCGCAGGGCGTCGAGCAGCAGCGGCGCCAGCAGCCGCAGGGCCTGGCCGCGGTGGCTGACGGCGTCCTTCTCCTCGGGCGCCATCTCCGCGGCCGTCCGGCCGTCGACCTCCAGCACGGGGTCGTACCCGAACCCGTTCGTGCCTCGGGGAGCGCGGGTCAGCACCCCGCGCAGCTCCCCCCGCACGACGTGCGCCCGGCCGTCGGGCAGGGCGTAGGCCGCGGCGCAGACGAAGCCCGCGCCCCGGCGGTCGTCCGGGACGTCCGTGGTCTGGGCCAGCAGCAGCTGCAGGTTCGCGACGTCGTCGCCGTGGCGGCCGGCCCAGCGGGCGCTGAGCACCCCGGGCATGCCGTTGAGCGCGTCGACCGCGAGGCCGCTGTCGTCGGCGACGGCGGGCAGCCCGGTGTGGGCGCAGGCCTCGCGGGCCTTGGCCAGGGCGTTGCCCTCGAACGTCGCCTCGGTCTCGGGCCCGGGCTCGAACGCCGGGTCCAGGCCGACGAGGTCCAGGCCCGGGAGCAGCCGCTGCAGCTCGGCCAGCTTGCCCGCGTTGCGGGAGGCCAGGACGACGCGCAGGGGCCCTGTCACAGGGGGGTGCCGGGGGCCGAGCGGTGGGCGTGGCGCAGCGGCGCCGCGAGCGCCTCGGTCTGCAGGGCGGTCAGCCGGCCGATGCCGCCGGTGGCGAGGTCCAGCAGCGCGTCGAGCTCGCCGCGGCTGAAGGGCGCGCCCTCCGCGGTGCCCTGCACCTCGATGAGGTCGCCGGCGTCGGTGGCGACGACGTTCAGGTCGGTCCCGGCGCTCGAGTCCTCCGGGTAGTCGAGGTCCAGGACCGGCACCCCGTCGACGATGCCGACGCTGATCGCGGCCACCTTGCGCACCATCGCCTGGGGCTTGCCCAGCTTCGCGCAGGCGTCGGCCAGGGCCACCCACGCACCGGTGATCGCCGCGGTGCGGGTCCCGCCGTCGGCCTGCAGGACGTCGCAGTCGACCGAGATGCTGTTCTCGCCCAGCAGCGACAGGTCGATCGAGGCCCGCAGGGAGCGCCCGACCAGCCGGCTGATCTCGTGGGTGCGGCCGCCGACCTTGCCCTTGACGCTCTCGCGGTCGCTGCGGGTGTGGGTCGCGCGCGGGAGCATGGCGTACTCGGCGGTGACCCAGCCCAGGCCCGAGCCCTTGCGCCAGCGCGGGACGCCCTCGGTGGCGCTGGCCGCGACCAGGACGCGGGTCCGGCCGAACTCGACGAGGCAGGAGCCCTCGGCGTGGTCGAGCCAGCCCCGGGTGAGGGTGACGGGGCGGAGGTCGTCGGCGGCGCGGCCGTCATGACGGGTCATGGGACGAGCCTAGTGAGGGCGTCCTCAGACCTCGTACGTCGCGTCGCAGCGGGCGACCTCGAGCGGGCCGGCCCAGGTCTCCCGGGCCTCGGCGAGCATCGCGTCCGGGTCGGCGAACGGCATGAGGTGCGTCAGCAGCAGGCGGGCCACGCCGGCCCGGGTCGCGTGCTCGCCCGCCTCCCGGCCGGTGAGGTGGATCCCGGGCGGCGGGGTCGGCTCGGACAGCCACGACGCCTCGCACAGGAACAGGTCGCTGCCCCGGGCCAGGTCGACTACGGCGTCGCTCTCGGCGGTGTCGGCGCTGTAGGTGAAGGTCCGGCCTCCCGCCTCCAGTCGCAGCGCGTGGGCCTCGATCGGGTGGTGGGTCACCGCCGTCGTCAGCGTGAAGGGGCCGAGCTCGTGCGTGCCCGCCCCGACCTCCCGGAAGTCGTAGACGTCGAGCAGCCCGTCGACCGGAGGCTCCTCGAAGGCCGCGCAGATGCGCTCCTTCGTCCCCTCCGGGCCGTAGACGGGCAGCCTCGGCGGGACGCCGCCGGGGTGGTAGCGGCGGGCGTAGGAGTAGGCCACCAGGTCGATGCAGTGGTCGGCGTGCAGGTGGCTGACGTAGACCGCGTCGACGTCGAGCAGGTCGACGTGGCGCTGCAGCGCCCCCAGCGCCCCCGCCCCGAGGTCCAGGACCAGGCGGTAGCCGTCGTGCTCCACGAGGTAGCCCGAGCACGGCGAGTCGGGGCCCGGGAAGGTGCCGGAGCAGCCGAGGACGGTGAGCCTCACAGGACCGCCGCGCTCACGGACTCCGGGCCGAGGAACCGGCGGGCCAGCCGGGCGAAGGAGTCGGCGTCGCCGGTCGCCTCGAAGCGGTGCTGCGGCGGGGCCGGGTCCTGCCGGTGCAGGTCCTCGCGCTCGAGCACCCGGTAGACGTCCTTGGCCGTCTCCTCCGCGCTGCTCACCAGCGTCACGCCGTCGCCGACCACGAGCGACAGCATGCCCGTCAGCAGCGGGTAGTGGGTGCACCCCAGCACGAGGGTGTCGACGTCGGCGGCGAGCAGCGGCGCGAGGTAGTGGGTCGCGAGCTGGAGCAGCTGCCGGCCGGTGGTGACGCCGCGCTCCACGAAGTCGACGAACGCCGGGCAGGCGGCGCTGGTCAGCGT
Source organism: Frankiales bacterium (assembly GCA_025965495.1). GTDB lineage: Bacteria > Actinomycetota > Actinomycetes > Mycobacteriales > SCTD01 > RYN-122. The sequence continues at coordinate 10,066 of JAOPWW010000029.1, read as the reverse complement.
GATGTCCGCGGCGGCCGCGAAGGCGTCGTCGTAGGCGCCGCTGGTGACGGTGCCGACCGTGCCGATGACGCCGACCCGGCCCGTGCGGGTGGCCGCGACCGCGCGCCGGACGGCGGGCAGCACGACCTCGACGACGGGGACGTCGTAGCGCTCACGGGCGTCGTGCAGGCAGGCCGCGCTCGCGGTGTTGCACGCGATGACGAGGACCTTGACGCCGTCGTCGACCAGCCGGTCGCACACGTCGAGCGCGTACCGGCGCACCTCGGCGATCGGGCGCGGCCCGTACGGGCCGTGGGCGGTGTCGCCGACGTAGTGGAGCGCCTCGCCGGGCAGCTGGTCGAGCAGGGCCCGGGCCACGGTGAGGCCGCCGACGCCGGAGTCGAAGACCCCGATGGGCGCATCCGTCACACGGGCACCCTACGTCGGGTCCGTCACGCCCAGAGCTGGCCCTCGAGGGCCGACTCCGCCTCCTCGAGGGTGCCGGCGTAGGCGCCGGTCGAGAGGTACTTCCAGCCGCCGTCGCAGACGACGAAGGCGATGTCGGCGCGCTCGCCGGCCTTGACGGCCTTCATCGCCTCACCGATCGCGGCGTGCAGGATCGCGCCGGTGGAGATGCCGGCGAAGATGCCCTCCTCCTCGACCAGCTGGCGGGTCCGCCGCAGCGCCTCGCGCGGCCCGACCGAGAAGCGGCTGGACAGGACGCTGCCGTCGTAGAGCTCGGGGATGAAGCCCTCGTCGATGTTGCGCAGGCCGTAGACGAGCTCGCCGTAGCGCGGCTCCGCGGCGACGATCCGCACGCCGGGGACCTTCTCGCGCAGGTACCGGCCGGTGCCCATGAGCGTGCCGGTGGTGCCCAGGCCGGCGACGAAGTGCGTGATGGTCGGGAGGTCCTCGAGGATCTCCGGGCCGGTGGTGTCGTAGTGCGCCTGGGCGTTCGCCGGGTTGCCGTACTGGTAGAGCATGACCCAGTCGGGGTTCTCCGCGGACAGCTGCTTGGCCACCGCGACCGCCTGGTTCGACCCGCCCGCGGCCGGCGACGTGACGATCTCCGCGCCGTACATCGTGAGCAGCTGCCGGCGCTCCACCGAGGTGTTCTCCGGCATCACGCAGATCAGCCGGTAGCCCCGCAGCCGGCAGGCCATCGCCAGGCTGATGCCGGTGTTGCCCGACGTCGGCTCCAGCACCGTGACGCCCGGTCGCAGCAGGCCCTCGGCCTCGGCCTTGGCGACCATCGCGAGCGCCGCCCGGTCCTTGACGGAGCCGGTCGGGTTCGCGCTCTCCATCTTCGCCCAGAGGCGGACCTCGGGGGACGGCGACAGCCGCGGGAGCCCGACGAGCGGGGTGCGCCCGACGGACTCGAGCAGGCTGTCGAAGCGCACGGCTAGAAGGACCCGCCCGCAGTCACTGCCGCGCGGGCAGGACGCTCCGCGCCGCCCGCGACCGCCGGCAGCACGGTCACGCTGTCGCCGTCGGCCAGCTTGGTCTCGAGGGCCCCGAGGAAGCGGACGTCCTCGTCGTTGACGTAGACGTTGACGAAGCGGTGCAGCCCGCCCTGCTCGGTGATGAGGCGGCCCTTGAGGCCGGCGTGCCGGCTGTCGAGGTCGTCGATGAGGTCGGCGAGCGTGTCGCCCTTGCCCTCGACCGCCTTCTGGCCGTCGGTGTACGTGCGCAGGATCGTCGGGATCCGGACCTCGATGGCCATGCGGGAGGGCTCCAAGCGTTCGTCGGGTGTCGGACGGTCCAACAGCAGGCGCGGCGGGGGTTGTTCCGGGTCAGCCGACTGTGCCTAGATCACAGTGAGGGCTTCCTCGGCCACCTGCCCGTCGACGATCCGGAACGACCGGACCTCCTCCTCGGTCTCGGACCGGGTGGACACCAGCAGGTAGTGCGCGTCCGGCTCGCTCGCGAGGCTGATGTCGGTGCGGGAGGGGTGGGCCTCGGTCGCGGTGTGCGAGTGGTAGATCACGAACGGCACCTCGTCGGCGTCGTCCATGCTCCGCCACACCCGCAGCTGCTCCTGGGCGTCGAAGCGGTAGAAGGTCGGGGAGCGCTCGGCGTTCTCCATGACGATCACCCGGGTCGCGCGCCCGTCCTTGCCGGCGACGACGCCGCAGGCCTCGTCGGGGTGGTCGCGGCGGGCGTGGGCGACGATCTCGTCCAGCATCTGGCGGGGCAGCTCCAGCACGTCGCCCACCCTAGCGACGGGGGCTGAGGCAGGAGATGAGCGACTCCTGGAGCCAGCCCAGCCAGCCGTAGACCTGGAGCGCCTGCTGGCGCGGGTCGTCCTCCGGCAGGGTCGTCTCGTCGAGCTCCTCGGTGACCTCCAGGCGCGTGCCGAGCACCAGGCGCAGGTCGTTGAGGCAGCCCAGCCAGGCGTCGGCGCCGTCGCGGTCGAGCAGCAGCCGGCCGCCCTCGGGCGGGAGGGTCGCCAGCACCGTCCCCGCGTGGGCGCTCTTGCCGGCCCGCAGGTCGCTGTCGGTGTAGCGGCGGAACTCGCGCGACGCCTCCGGGTCGTCGTCGCCGTAGGCGTCGGGGAGCAGCCGCGCGAGCGCGGGGTCGTCGGGCGCCTCGACGTCGCCGGTCGGCATGCCCACCATCGCCGCCAGGGGGTCCTGGGCCGGCGCGTCCTCGTCCTCGTCCTCGGCGAGCAGCGCCAGCAGGTCGGCGGCGCACTGCGCGAGGACGTGGGCCTCGACCGGGGCGACGTCGGCGGACACGCCCCCGCCCCGCACCTTCTTGAAGCGCATCCCGCTAGTCCTGCTGCAGGGTGGCCCAGAGGCCCTTGGCGTGGCAGCGGGCGACGTCGTGCTCCATCTGCTCGCGCGTGCCGTTGCTGACGACGGCCCGGCCCTCCTCGTGGACGGCGAGCATCAGCCGGTGGGCCTCCTTCTTGGAGTGCCCGAACAGCTCCTGGAACACCAGCTCGACGTAGCTCATGAGGTTGACCGGGTCGTTCCAGACGATCGTGACCCAGGGCCGCTCGACGGCGCTCTCCTCGTGGACCTGCGGCCGGTCCAGCTGCGCGGGCGCGGTCATGCTCGGCGCCGTCACGGGGACAGCTCCCGCTTCACGACCTTGCCGGTCGCGTTGCGCGGCAGCTCGTCGACGAACCGCACCTCGCGCGGCACCGCGAACCGGGCGAGCTGGCCGCGCACGTGCTCCTTGAGGGCGTCCTCGGTCAGCGTGCCGCGGGGAACGACGTGGGCGACCAGGCGGGTGCCGTAGGTGTCGTCCGGGACGCCGACGACGGCCGCCTCGACGACGTCGGGGTGGCTCGCGAGCGCGTCCTCGACGCTGCCGGTGAAGACGTTCTCACCGCCGACGACGACCATGTCGTCGTCGCGGCCGAGGACGGTCAGCCGCCGCTCGGCGTCCAGCGTGCCGAGGTCCCCGGTGGCGACGAGGCCGTCGAGCCGGTCCTTGTCCGAGCCGTCGGTGTAGCCGGCGAAGGCCAGGCCGCTGCCGACGAAGACGCGGCCGGTCTCTCCCGGGGCGACGTCGCGGCCCTGGTCGTCGACGACCCGCAGCGTGACGCCGTGGGGGGCCTTGCCGGCCGTCCCCGGGTCCGCGCGGAGGTCGTCCGGGGTGGCGACGGCGGCGTAGGCGACCTCGGTCGAGCCGTAGAGGCTGTGCAGCACGGGGCCGAACCGGGCCTCGACCCGCGCCGGCAGCGACCGGGGCAGGGCGCTCCCGCTGGAGGCCGCGATCCGCAGGCTGCTGGTGTCGTAGTCCTTCTCCACCTCGAGCATCCGCTCGAGCATCACCGGGACGACGACGAGCGCGTCCGCGCGGTGCCGCTCGACGCTCTCGAGCACCTTCTCGGGGTCGAACCGCCGGGTCATGACCAGGGTCGAGCCGAGCAGCATCGCCATCGACACGTGTCCGAGGCCCCAGGCGTGGAAGGCCGGCGCCGCGAGGACCGTCGTGCCGCCGGCGCGCAGCGGGATCCGGTCGAGCATGGACACGGCGTCGCCGATCCCCGCGCTGCTGCGCGCGGCGCCCCGGGGGGTCCCGGTCGTGCCGCTGGTGAGGATGACCTGCCGACTGGCCCGAGTGGCCCGCAGCGGGACCGGCGGGCCGACGACGTCGGCGAGCCGCGCGAGCTCCGAGGTCGTCACGTCGACGACGCCGGGCGCCGCGGGGAACTCGTCGTCGTGCACCAGCGCCGTGGCGCCCTGGCCCGCGAGGACCTGCGCCGTCTGCTCGGGACCCCAGCCGGTGTTGAGGTACAGCACGTCCGCGCCGCACTTGGCCAGCGCGACCACGGACTCGAGGAAGCCGCGGCCGTTGCGCGCCAGCAGCCCGACCGCCGACCCCTCGACGACGCCGCGGGCACGCAGGTGCCCTGCCAGGCGGTCGGTGCGCTCGTCGACCTGGCGCCAGGTCAGGGAGCCGTCGTCGTCGACCAGGGCCAGCCGGTCGGGGTGCCGGGCCGCGCCGGCGGCGTAGCCCGTGGCGGGGCTGATGCCCCAGCGGGCCGCGGCCAGCCCGATGCCGAGCAGCCGGTCGGGCCGCACCGGCGCGAGCAGGCCGGACCGGGCGAGGACCTTGGCGGCACCGACGTCGAGCACCCCCCCAGGCTACGACCGGGGGCCGGACCGGACCGCTAGAGGTAGCGGAGCGGGTCGAAGTCGGCGATCGGGATGATCCGGACCCGGGGCAGGACGGCGTTGAAGGCCCGCACCTCGTCCTCGAGGTCGAAGACCTGCAGGCCCTGCTCGAACAGCTCGGTGTAGCCGCTGCTGACGAACTCCCGGAACCCCAGCAGCCCGACCTTGCGGCCGCCGGCCTGCACCAGGCGCTGCACCTGCGGGAGGAAGTCGCGGTCGTGGCTGCCCAGCAGGACGTCGCCGTCGCGGCCCTCGAGCGCCTCCAGCGTGCGCTGGATGGCGATGTCGACGACCTTCTCGCCGGGCGCACCCGCGAGCGGGATCGGGCGGTAGTCGAGCGCGAGCAGGGCCTGCACGAACGGCAGCGACAGCCCGTTGCTGGCGTTGAGGAAGAACAGCCCCTGGACCGGCTGGCCCCACTCCTGCTCCAGCCACGACCGGACCCGGTCCCAGCGGGGCCGCTCGGACGGGTCGGGACGGCGTCCGCCGAGGACGTTGTTGCCCAGGGTGGCGTCGAGGTTCTCGCCGTCCACCAGCAGGTAGGTCCGGCGGGGCTCGGCGGGCGCGGTGTCCACGTCGCCGACCGTAGCGGGGGCGGGCGCCGGCGTCGGGGACGCGTCGGGGACCGGCGGGACGACCGGCTCCTCGGCGGCGGCCTCGGGGCGGACGGCCCGGCGTCGGGCGGCGTCGAGGAGCTCCACGCCGTCAGCCTGCCACCTGCGGCCGGTGCCGCTCGCGCCGCCACGACGGCGAGAGCCCGCCCCCGGGTGGGGACGGGCTCTCGGTCGGTCTCGGCGGTGGAGGTGGCGGGAATCGAACCCGCGTCCTCCGGTACCTGGACAGGGCTTCTCCGGGCGCAGCTGACTGTGCTTTTCTCGGCCCTCCCGGTCACGCCAGCAAGCCGGGAACAGGCTCAGCCACTGTGAGCTCACCGTCTCGTCCCGTGGCCGGACGAGACGGTGGTCCTCCTAGCGATGCCAGGTCCTGGGCCGGAGGCGCTCCCAGGCTGACAGCGACGCACTAGCTGCTAAGCAGCGAGGGCGTACGCGCGCGGACTGTTGTCGGCGCTTGTGTGTTGTGCGACGTTGTTGGTTTTCGAGATCATCGTCGCCTTCCTCGGCCCGCTTCCCCTGCCCCGACATCCGGAGTCGAGACCTGTCACCCCCTTCGGCGGCCCCTGGCGGGGCTGCTCGACCAGGGTAACGCCGGCAGCGACGGTGTCCATGCCCTGCCGGCTCCGGTCCTGAGCGCGCGACCGGTCAGACGGCGCGGAGCCGGCGGGTGTCGACGGCGACGGCGTCGATGCCGAGGTCGGCCCGCAGCTGCGCCGCCGGCACGGGGCGTCCCAGGTGGTAGCCCTGGGCGCTGTCGCAGCCCAGCCCGGCCAGCTCGTGCAGCTGGCCGGCGTCCTCGACGCCCTCCGCGACGGCGCGGGCCCCCAGGCTGTGGGCGAGCTGGACGGTGGCCCGGACCAGGGCGCGGTCGCTGGCGCTGTCGGGGAGCCCGCGCACGAAGCTGCGGTCGACCTTGACCTCGTTGACCTGCACGCGCTGCAGGAAGGCCAGGGAGGAGTAGCCCGTGCCGAAGTCGTCGACCGAGAGCTGCACCCCGAGGGCGCGCAGCCGGCCGAGCACCTCCTCGACGACGTCGAGCTCGCTCATCATCGTCGTCTCGGTGATCTCCAGGACGAGGTGCTCGGGAGCGAGCCCGGCCCGCGCGAGCACCCGGCTGACGTCGCTGGGCAGGTCGCGGTCGAGCAGGTTGCGGGCGGACAGGTTGACCGCGACCGACAGCGGACGGCCCGCCCGGTGCCAGGACGCGCACTCGCTCACGGCCTTGCCGAGCACGTCGAGGGTGAAGTCCCGGATCAGCCCGGAGTGCTCCACGGCCGACACGAAGGCGGCCGGCTGCAGCAGTCCCCGCGTCGGGTGCTGCCAGCGCACGAGCGCCTCGGCGCCGATCGGCGTCCCGCTGGCGAGGTCGAGCTGGGGCTGGAAGTGCACGACCAGCTCGTCGCGGGTCAGCGCACCGCGCAGCTCGGCCGCCAGGGCGAGCCGGTGCACGCTGCTGTCGTCCCGGTCCGCCCGGTAGTGCGCGAACGACCCCCGCGACGTCTTCGCCTGGTAGAGCGCGACGTCGGCCCGCTGCAGCAGCTCCTCGAACGTCGCGGCGTCCTGGGGGTGGCAGGCGACGCCGACGCTGCCCTCGACGGACAGCCGCAGCCCGTCGAACACGACCGGCTCGGCGAGGACCTGCAGCAGCTCGGCGGCGACGAGGTCGGCGGCGGCCGGCGCACCGACCAGGTCCAGGCCGGTGAGCAGGACGGCGTACTCGTCGCCGCCCAGCCGGCAGACCGCCTCGGCGTGCGGGACCGCTCCGCGGATGCGCTCGCCGACCTCGCGCAGGAACACGTCGCCGGCGGCGTGCCCCAGGGTGTCGTTGATCTCCTTGAAGTGGTCGAGGTCGACGATGAGCAGCGCCGTGCTGCCCGGCACGGCCGCGTCCCCGAGGACGGCGGCGGCCCGGTCGTGCAGCAGGGTGCGGTTGCCCAGGCCGGTCAGGCCGTCGTGGCTGGCCTCGTGCGCCTTGGCCTCGGCGTGCCGGCGCATCTGCTCGTAGAGCCGGACGTTCTGCAGGCTGCTGCCCACGCTGTGGCAGAAGGTCCGCAGGACGTGGCGCTCCCGCCGGGTCAGCGCGACCGGGCCGTCGAAGGCCACCCGGAGCAGCCCCAGGCGTCCCTGCGGCCCGGAGAGCGCGACGGTGTGCACCATCTCCGCCTCGGCCGGCGTGCGGTCCGCTCCCCCGCTGCGCAGGCCCTCGGCGTCGCCCGACCACACCGACGGGACCGCACCGACGGTGTCCGGGTCCAGCACGAGGTCGACGCGGTCGGCGTTCATGAGGCGCGCGGCGCGGGTGACGACGGCCTCGGCGACGGCCCGCTCCTCCAGCAGGTTCAGCTCGCGGCCGGCCTGCTCGAGCTGCTGCCAGACGTCGCGCTCCTGCATCGTCACGAGGTAGCTGCGGTAGACCATCAGCAGCAGGCCGAGCAGGGGCGGGACGACGAGCAGCACGGCTCGGTTGACCTGCACCACGGCGACGAGCAGGACGCCGAGCGCCGTGTTGCCGAAGGCCACCAGCAGGCGCAGCAGCAGGCCGCGGCGCCAGACCTCGAGGAACCCGACGCCCTGCGCCACGCTGATCACCCGGGCGACGGCGGCGCCGGTCCACAGCGTGAAGACCGTCGCGGCGAGGACCAGGGCGACGGCCGAGCGCACCGACAGCACGCCCTCCAGGTCCAGTCCGACCACTCGCGTGGTCCCGAGCGCCAGCCCGACGCCGATGACGAGCGAGGCGGCGTTGAAGCTGCGCTTCTGGACCGGCTGGCGGCGCGGCAGGTGGAACAGGACCAGCCCGCACGCGGCCAGCAGCAGGAGCAGCGACCCCGGGGCCAGGCAAAGGCCCAGCACCAGCGACAGCTCGCCGACGGTGAACGACTCCCGGTTGTGCCCGAACCGCAGGTGCAGCAGCGGGAGGTCGGCCCCGACGAACAGGCCCAGCACCAGCAGGGCCTGCCAGACGGGGACGTCCGGCCCGTTGCCGACGGTCAGGGCGGCGTGCAGCAGCAGCAGCAGGGCCGTCCCGCACACGGCAGCGACGTGCCCGGCCGTGCGGCGCTGCCGCAGCCGGGCTCCGTCGTCCTCGAGGGGTGGGCGCACCGTCACCCCGTGGCGCGCATGGAGGGCAGCGGCCAGAGCCCGGCCGGCCGGGACTCGCTGCGCTCCCCGGGCAGCGACTGCCACCACCGGGGCTGCGCGCCGAAGAAGGCCGACTGGAAGTCCGTGGCCGGCTCCTCGCCGGAGGCGCCCAGGTCCTGGCCGGTCCAGGTCGAGCCCGTCCACGTGCTTCCCGTCCAGGTGGAGCCGGTCCACGTCGAGCCGGTCCAGGTGCTGCCCGTCCACGTCGAGCCGGTCCAGGTGGAGCCGGTCCAGGTGCTGCCGGTCCAGGTGCCCCCGGTCCAGGTCGAGCCGGTCCAGGTCGAGCCGGCCCAGGCGGCGTCGGTCCAGGTGCTGCCCGTCCAGGTCGAGCCCGTCCAGGTGCTGCCGGTCCAGGTCGAGCCCGTCCAGGTGCTGCCGGTCCAGGTCGAGCCGTCCCAGGGCTCGCACTGCGCCGTCTGCTCGCCGCTGATGACGACGGTGGCGGTCGAGGAGGGGCAGGTCGTGACGACGTGCCGGTCCCCGCGGCTCTGCTCGAGCGAGCCGAGGCCGGTCGCGACGATCCGCTGCTGCCGGGCCGGACCGGGGTCGGCGGTCAGCGCCCGGGCCAGCCGCGGGCGGCCCGCGCCCTGCTCCTCGCGGCCCGCGTCCTTCAGCGGCTGGGCGGTGCTGACCAGCAGGTGCTTGACCTGGTCCGGCGTCAGCCCGGGACGAGCGCCGACCAGCAGCGCCGCGAGGCCGGACGTGACGGCCGCGGCCTGCGAGGTGCCGGAGCCCTTGATGTAACCGTCCCCGACCCACGCCGAGCCGTTGTCCTGCTCCACCGTGCTGCCCGGTGACCGGGTCGCGACGAGGGTCCGGCCCGGGGCGACGAGGTCGGGCTTGTCCAGGCCCTGGGCCGTCGGGCCGCGGGAGCTCCAGTCGGTCACGGCGTCGTTGCGCACGTCGGCGTCGGCGTGGTCGTCGTAGGCGCCGACGGTCAGCACCAGCGGGTCGTCCGCGGGCTTGGTGACGGTGGACGGGCCGGGCCCGGCGTTGCCGGCCGCGACGACCACGACGATCCCCTGCGACCAGAGCCGCTCCACCGCGTACGACAGCGGGTCGACGGCGGGGTCCTGCGTGCTGCGCACGCCCCAGGACAGGTTCAGCACCCGGATGTTGAACTGCTCGCGGTAGGCCGACACCCAGTGCATCGCCTGGAGCATCGTGCTGACGTCGACCGCCCCGTTGCGCCCGGCGACCTTGACGGCCACCACGGTCGCCTCGGGGGCGACCCCGGTCCAGCCGCCGACGGACCCGTCCTTGCCGTCCTTGCCGTCCTTGCCGTCCTTGCCCTCGGCGCCGGCCTGCGTGGAGTCGGCGCCGGAGCCGGCGATGAGGCCGGCCATCACGGTGCCGTGGCCGAAGGTGTCGACCGACAGCCCCTCCCCGGACAGGTCCGGGCCGTGCACGAGACGGCCCTCGACGTCGTGGACCGCGCTGACACCGCTGTCGATGACGGCGACGCCGACGCCCTTGCCCTTCTGCCCGGCGGCCCAGGCCGCGCTCGCCCCGGTGGAGCGGACGAACTCCGACGCCGTCGCCGTCGCCTCGTCGTCGTCGCGCCGGCGGCTGCTGGTGAGCGTGCCGCTGCGGTCGGCCGTGACCGCCAGGACGGCCCGCGAGCGGGCGAGCTCGGGCAGGCGGGACGCGGGGACCCACGCGGCGACGCCGTCGACCAGGTCGAGGCGGGCGCCCACGGTG